>JAXDRV010000041.1:0-9971 GCA_034090805.1 Clostridia bacterium | reverse complement strand
ATAATCTCTGTAATTGTGTTTCTTCCGCAAAAAGATTGATCTGCATTTCATTTCAACCGCCTTTATTATAGTATCTTTATTATACCATAATCTGACGATTTTTTCAACACTTTTTTATGAATTTTTAGAGGTTACCTATATGTATTTATCAAAGAATTTGCCGGATGCGGCTGCATTGAGTATTGTGCAGACAAGCATAGAAAACGAAGATGATAATATTGATGAATATTTGGGGAATGATAAAACCGTTGAGTTTACCGCAGACACAGAACTGCTTGAAAACACTTTAGACACCGATAAATGTACGGTAAGCGAGAATGGCGCTGTTATGTCAGAGGGCTACAGTATCAGTGTTGAGGGAAATAAAATCAAAGTTATATTTGATGATAAGCTTAAAGGGGCGAGTAAATACGGCATAAAGCTTGATGCGGGAATAGTGTATAATGAGTATGGCATGACAACGGAGTCGCAATATTCTTTGACGTTCGAAACAGCGTCCCAATCTATTGCCTACAGAATGGAAAACAGCTTGCCTAAAAACGGAGCGGAAGATGTGCCTTTGAATATTGACGGAAACAATACGGTAACACTTACAATGAATAACGAGCCGGAAAATGCGGACGAATTAAAAAATAACATCAGGATTATAAAAAACAATTGCGTTATAAGCAGCGGATACAGTATAGATGTTAATGAAAAAAACATATATATTAAATTCGATGATGAATTGGATGCGGACAGTGAATATACAGTTAAGCTGCCGGATTATGTTGAAGATAAATTTGCCAATACAATATCGGGAGATTTGAGCGTTGTTTTCTGTACGAAGAAAAATTCCGATGATGCGGAAATTTTGTTTTCAATGGGCGATCCCAACACCCATTCAAGCATAAACTTCAACAAAATGTTCTACAAAGAATCGGAAAATGCAAGGATATATGATGAAACATTACATTATACTATTCCTGCCTCCGTTGCTGCTGATATGAATTTATCGGTAAACACAGACATATCGCAATATCAGTATCTGAATTTATGGATGTATTCGCCAAAAGAAGCAAGCAGCGGTTTTACAATTACGGGTTGGGATAACTCGGGAGGATATTTTCGTGCTCATCAGCTTGTGAATTGGTCGGGGTGGAAACTTATTACTTTTAAAATAGCTGATTTTGCAATAAGCGGAAGCGGAAAACCGTCCTGGCAGGATGTAACATCTATACGAATATCGGTAAACGGTTGGACGGGATATATTGCACCATGGCAGGAGGACTCATATCTTTGCATAGATGATATATTCCTTTCAAAGGTATCGGTGGAAGAACCGAGAATTTTGGGTACAAGCTTACCGAAAAATTACAAAAATGCTCCCATATCCGATGTCAGTGTGGATTTTGTATGCTCCAATGCGTTGGGAGGTATAAATAAATCTTGTGTAAGGATATATGATAGCAATAATAACTATATAGAGGACTTTGACACCGAGATAATCGGTTCAAAGCTGAGCGTTAAGCTTAATCGTAAGCTGGACGATGGTACGGAGTACACAATTTATTTGCCGGATAATTGCATTTATGACAGAACTGGCGCTCAGATTTCGGATAATATAACATACACGTTCACAACAATGTCTCCCGGTATTTCGGTAGGTATACCTGTGTTCAGGCAGGGAGACAGAGTTGTTTCATCAATGCCGACGTCAGGCTCGGATGTAACAGTGTCTGTACTTGCGGATAACGGTGGGGCAGAGGATGGTGATGTAATACTTGCGGCAATTCAGTATGATGCAGGGGGTAATACGATAGATATACAGAAGCAGGAGGTGACAATCTCGGCGGGAGAGTCGGACAGAGCCTTGGAATGCGTATTGAACATTAAGGACGAAGCAAAAAGAATTACAGCATTTGTTTGTGATAAAAACATGAAGCCTTTGCGCGGCGAGGCGGCATATTTAAACGGCAATAACGCTACCCAAAAATTCTATGCAGACAGTGAAACGGCAGCATTATTAAGTATTGACTATGCAAAAATAAACAACAGCGAGCTTGCCGTTACGGGAACGTACAGCGGTCTGGGAACGGTGCTTGTAAAAGTTACGGATTCGGACGGTAACGATATACATTGGGATGCCGTATCGGCCGACGGCGGTAAGCAATTCGGTACAATATGCGATTTGGGTGAGGATGCAAAAGACGGACAGTACACCGTGACCGTATCCGCATTGGACGCAGATTCTGCTTGGACGGAGGTATTATATTTAAGTAATAAAACAAAGCAGGAAATACTTAGTCAAGTTAATGCGGCGGCAAGCGTTTCGGAAATGACTCAAATAGTGAATAAATATAAATCCGTATTACAAATTGAAGGACTGCCGCAGACGAGCATAACAAATATATCCAATACGCTTTATGAGCAAAAAACATATAAGACATACAATAAAATTCTGTCAACAATAAGCAATGCGGACGCATTGCTTGAAAGCTTAAATAAGCTTCAATGGAGTGAGATTACGGCGTTTCTTTCGGCAAACAGTAATATTGTTATGTGCGGAGAGGAGACGTATAAGTATTACAGCTCATTAAGTGGTGAAAAAAAGAATGCAATAAATACCGTTATTGTTAAGAGCTTGCCGCAGTCGGATTTTGTAGCGTTTAGGAGAGTATTTGCAAGTGCTGTAAATGATTATAAAAACAGTACATCACAGAGCAGTCCAAGCGGCACCGTAGGTAACGGCGGCGGTGGCGGCGGAGGCATCGGTACCAATGTCATAGGAATAATAAAGCCTGCCGAAGCACCTCAAACAGCCAAGGATAATTATCGCTTTGAGGATATGAATGGCTATTTATGGGCGGAAGAATATGTTAATAATCTGTTTGACAGAAACGTCATATCAATGTCGGAGGATAAAAGATTTCGACCGGGAGACAATATTACCCGTGAGGAATATGTTAAGATGATAGTCGTTGCCTTTGGTATATCGACAGATGAAAAGGAAAGCGGATACACCGATGCCGTAAGCGGTGCGTGGTATCAGCCGTATTTGGCGGCAGCAACAAAGGTCGGTATAACAGAGGGCAGTGATGACGGTAATTTTGGAGTTGGAAAACCAATTACCAGACAGGATATGGCAGTTATTGCATATCGTGCCGTTAATCTTACGGGAAAGAGCTTGCCTGTAAAGAATGAAGCGATAGTATTTGCCGATAATGATGCAGTATCCGATTATGCGGCGGCGGCTGTATCAAAAATGAGTGCGGCAGGAATAATTGAGGGAATGGAAAATGCTAAATTTGAGCCGCTTATAAATGCACAAAGGGCGCAGGCGGCAAAGATTATTTCCGAGCTGGCAGATTGGAGGGATAATATATGATAAAATTTAAGAAACTGATTGCGAAAATCTTGTCATCTTTGATTTTATTGGGTTTGATACCCACTGTGGCAGGTGCGGAAGAACAAGACGGCGGCTTTGACTATGCAACAGATGCGTGGGAAATACTTAGCAGTGTGGGGATATTTGACAAAGATGATACATACACGGCCGATAAAGAAATAACAAGAAGTGAACTGGTAAAAAACATTATTAAATTATCATTTTATTCACCAATTACGGAAGAAACGGCTGTCAGCGGTTTTTCGGATGTTGACGCTTCCGATGCTGACAGCGGGTACATACAAGCTGCGGTCGCCGCAGGCTTGATACATGGATATGATGACGGTACTTTCAGACCCGATGAGCCTGTTACATACAGTCAGGCAACAAAGATGATGGTGTCTTTGTTGGGATACGGAGTAATTGCGGATTTATCCGGCGGCTATCCCTATGGGTACACCTCGATTGCGGAGAAGCTGGACATATTTAAGCATACCGATAACCGGACTTTGGACGGATATGTAACATCGGATAATATGATGATTATGCTACTTAACATGGCAGAGGCGGATTTGGCGGATACGGATGAATATGCAAAGGGTAAAGTGCCTGCATACGGCAAAAAAGGAAAAAATCTGTTAAGTGAGAAGTTTTTTGTGTATTCGGCACGGGGCATTGTAAATGCCAATGAGTACACCTCACTTCTGTCGGAGGACGGCGGTACGGACAAAGGCTTTATAAAGGTAGACGATGTTATTTATGCCGCAAGTAATACAAATGCATCGGATTATCTCGGAATGCGTGTGAAAATGTATTATTATTATCCGGACACTGACGTTGTGCCGGAATTGAAGCATATCAGACCGGATGAAAAAGACAACAAAGTAAAGGAGATAATGACAAAGGATATAGACTATGTGGAAAACTCGTCAAAATTGATTTGGTATGAAAATGGAAATCAGAAAAAAACAGCAAGCTTATCACCGATTTTTTATTTTATCAAAAACGGGCGAATGGCAGTTTTTAATAAAGATAAATTAAAGGCAGAGGTTGGAACGGTTAGGCTCATAGACAATGACGGGGATAATAAATATGATGTGGTTTCTTTAATGGATTACACAAGCTATGTTGTGTCGGAGGTATCAACGGTAACGGGAATTGTCAATACAAAACAGAATGCAGTAATAAAACTAAATGAGGATAATGCGATAACAGTGATAAAGAAAAACGGTATGAACGCATCTGTTTCGGATATAAGAAAAGGAATGGTAATTTCATATGCGGAAACGGAATCGGGAACGACACCCGTAAGAACGCTGATTTTATCGGATGATAATGTAACCGGAACTATAGAAAAGTGTTCGGCGGACAGTATTACTGTGGACGGTGTAACATATGACGCATTGCCTAATGTGTTGGAACATATTAAAATAGGTAATACAGCAACTGTCTATCTTGATGTGTTTGGTAATGCTGTATATAGCGATTGTGAGCATGATTTTGTGTACGGTTATCTTAATACATTTTACGAAGATGAAGGCGGAGATGGTATTTTCGGAAAGATTTTTACGGAAAACGGAAGATGGGTAAATCTGCCCTTGGCAAAAAACGTAAAATATAACGGAAAAACCGATAAAAAAGCGGCTGTATATGCTTCGATCGGAAAAACACCGAGAGAGTACAGACAGCTTATAAGATATAAAGTTAATGATGAAGCGGAAATTATAGCAATAGAAACCGCAAAAGAATTAACGGTAATGGGAACGGATGAAGATATAAGATTAAGAGATGATGACATATTCAGACTTTCTTATGTGAATGAAATTCCAAGCAGTGATTCGAGATATTCCGCTGCGTCAAAATCATTTATGGGTAAAATAAGCGCCGGTGCAGATACTGTTATATTTTCTGTCCCTGATCAGTCGGAAGATACAAAACCGGATGAATTTGCAATATTGGGACTATCCGATTTGTACGAGGATTATAAGTATACATTTTGGGCTTATGACGCCAATGAGGTCAGAACGGCCGGGGCAATTGTAATAACAAATCACGCCGCACTTGTCAATTATTCCGATGTTGTGTCAAAGCTGTTGCTGGTTACAGGTACGGGAAAGGTGGTAAATGCCCAAGGAGAAGTGGTGGATGCCATACACGGATATTACGGAAGCGATGAAGAACTGATTTTCCCGGTAAAGCTTGAGAAACCGCCTGCTATTTTATCACATGATGCGGCACTGATAAAAAATGTAAACGAGCTTCAGCCCGGAGATGCGGTGCAGCTGGTATTTAACAGTGCAGGAGATGCACAAAGGGTTTACAGATGGATAAGGAGTGATAAGGAATACAGCTATTTGGGAGATCAGAATACGAGTACCAGTGATACTGATTTGTATGTAAGAGGCGCCTTTATTGCGGGAGAAGTAATGGCTTCGGACAGAAACGATAATCGTCTTGTTGTACAATATACAGAGAACGGACAAGCAATTCAGCTACTCATAAACAATAATACCAAAATATATGTATATGAAAACGGTGAGGGACGCCGAGGCGAATTTAAAAACGGAAGTGTCAGCGATATTTTAAAGGGCGACAGAGTGTATTTAAGCGCAAGGTATCTTGTGTGCAAGGAAATAATTATTATGAGATAATTAACAAGATATTACGATACACTGCAAGGCCCCAAGGTGCTTGAATATTTCGAACATTTTCAAATTCGCTTGAATTGAGGGTATCCGTATGATAAAATTAATGTACAAAATTGTTACTTAATTGAGGAGGAATAAATATGAAAAAACCAAACAGGATTTTTGGCGGCATTCTTTCTATATGTATTTTTATGGGCACTATGGCAGGAATAACCGTACAAGCAGATGCAGCGGCTTATGAGTGTATGGTTGCCGATTTTGGTGATGCAGCTACGGTGGATGCTGTGGCGGGTTCAAGAGCGTGTATGAGTAAATCAACCCAAATAACCTACAACGGAGCGAACTCGTCGTTGGAGGTAACGGCGGAGTCGAATAACGGCTTTTATGTTTACAAAAAAGATGCCGACAATAAGCTTGTAGGATTAGCTCCCAAAGAGAAGGATGTATCGGGATATAAGTATTTCAGAATGAGAATTTATTCACAAAACAGCGGTGACGCTTTTCGTGTATCGATATCCACTACCGGTGAGGTTGACGGTTCGTACGAGAATGAGTTCAGATATACGCTGAAAACACGAGGGACAGGCTGGCAGGAGGTGGCGCTTCCCCTTTCCGCAGCAGAGGCAGGTCCCGATGCGAATTGGAGCAATATAGCGGGTGTATATCTGAAATCCGGTTCTGGAATAGGAAGCACACCTGCGGGTCACAAAATATACATAGATAAGATTTGGTTCGGAAATACGGCAGGAGAAGCAATCAATGCCGGAGAAGGGCAGCTTGTGGTGGCTGATTTTGGCGATTCGCAGACTGCCGCCGCAAAGCAGGCACAGGCAAGTAATTATCTTACGGTTGAGGATAATTTGACGGTAATCCCGGGAAAAACCTCGTTAAGATGGTCACCTACAAGCGGAAATCAATTACCGACTATGGCTGTTAATCCGATAGATGTATCCGAATATAAAAATGTACGAATAAGGTTTTATTCCACAGATGCCGACAAAAAATTTGTGCTTTTGGCAACATATAAGGCGGAAACGGGAATAAGCAAAAACCCGTATTTTTATACTGTTATAACAAGCGACGGCACAGGCTGGCAGGATGTAAGCATTCCGGAAGCGGACTTTGGCAATTCGGGAGTAAGAGATATAGATGACAACGGTAATCAGGCTGCTCCGTCATGGGATCATATAGGGGGTATATTCCTTCAGGCAGGCGGATGGGGAACGGATTCGTCTTCGATAGCAGGCAAGGCTGTTTATATCGACAGCATTATCTTTGAAGGAAAACCAAAGTCACCGTTGATGATTGCGGATTTTTCGGAAGGGACTGTAGTTGATGATATGGCATACAAATGGGAGTTTGCGGAAAAATCAACGGACAGAACCTATAGAGGTGCACTATCCTCGTTAAAGATAACAAAGCCGGAAAACGGTAACATTTATGTTGCCGATGCGGAACTCAACGGCCTGGGACAGGTGGACAGGGGCATAGCATTTGCTCCGGCAAGTAATGATTTATCGGAGTATAAGTATTTCAGAATGAGAATTTACTCGGAAAACGAGGGGGATTCTCTCTGTGTGATAGTGCGTTCGGACAGTATTGTTGACGGTTCATATAAAGATGAACTCAGATACAAGGTTACGCTGACAGGAAAGGGCTGGCAGGAGATTGCGGTTCCCCTGTCCGATTTTAGCGGAAATGAAAATCCGCCTTCATGGTCGAATGTGGGAGGTGTATACCTAAAAACTGGAGCGGCAGGTGCGGAAATGGCTGTCGGTCATGTAATATACATAGACAAGATTTGGTTCGGTGACACTGACGGTTCGGAAAACAAGATTGAACATCTGTATTCCGATGAATTATATATTAACCAAGTAGACGGAGTTATTAACGGCTTCTACGGTATGACATTGACACAGGTGAGAAATTATCTTGTTTTGCCCGACAATACGGAACTCGCATTCTATGATTCTGAAGGGGAAGCGATAGTAGATGAAAATGTAGCAGCTACAAGCGGAATAATGGCCGTATTATCCAATAATGAGGAATACTTGTTGGATGTTCCTCTTTATGAGTTTAAAAACGCAAGGTTTAACGACAGTACCATAAAGACGTTTTCACAAGGAACACTCAAGGTAGACCTTGATGCTGTATGTTAAGATTATGCCTCCTGTATCAAGGTTTGGTGGTGGCAACAGAGCTGAGAAGAAAAACGGAATCATTGCAAAGCTCACTGCCTTTTTTGAAAAATATCTTGGTCTTGTGTGACGTAAATAAAAAAACAGAAACAGCATTTTCGGCTTTAAAATAGCTGAAAATGCTCTTTTTAATATGTGTTGGATTTTGTGAAATAACTTTTCTGCAAGAGAAAAAACAGGCGTGCTTCGACATAAAATTTGCGATATAGTCAAGGGTACATTCTAAGTGGATTTTTAAAGAGATTTTTTGAAGTTATTTATGGTGTCGAGTTTATGTGGGGTTATGATTTGAGCGGAAAGTTGATTTTGGTTTATGTGCTGTTATTATGATGCATTTGCTTTATCCCTGTTGCGTCGGTGCCCCGAACACTTGCTTCCTCCGCAAGTCGCTCAATCAGTACATCAGCATCAACGTTATTTTTGCCATAGTATAAAAATCCATATAATCCGCACATATCATATCTCCTCCGTTTCTTCTGTCGGCTCGTTTACATAGAGCCGTCTTGATTTTAAGTAATCAACCAACTCCGGGTATTTTTCCGTATCAATATCACTGACAAAATCAGACCATGACATTTTCTGAAATACCTCGTCATTAAACTTCATCGCCGTTTGGCATAAACAATCCACAAATTCAAGCGTTGCCATGAATGTTGTATACCTAAGCGTACCTCTGAAAATGCGGAACTCAACTGTATTCTCATTCATGAGATTAACAGCCGTATACCGCCCCAATCCCGATTTCTTTGCATTATCAAGGCTGTTCTTGCAAGTGGAAATATAAGAATATTTCAGGCAAATTAACTGTTGAATGGTTTACCGTTTAAATCAAAAATAAAGGTTGATAATTTTGTAAATATATGATATACTTAATAAAAAGACAGAACCATTGCGGGAGGTGTTACTGTGTTATTGAACAACGGAAAGAAAAGAATACCTATCGGATACGAGGATTTCAAACAAATCATAGACGGACAGTTTTATTATGTGGATAAGTCGATGTTTATCTATGAACTGCTCCATAACGGCGGGCAGAATAACCTTATCACAAGACCACGGCGTTTCGGAAAAACGCTTAATTTCAGTATGCTGAAATATTTCTTTGACATAACCGAAAAGGAAAATGCTTATTTATTCGACGGCTTGAAAATTTCGGAGCATTATGACGAGCTTGCGATGTACAGAAACACTCACCCTGTTATCACGCTGTCACTAAAGTGCGCTAAACAGGGGAATTATGAAAAAGCCGTTTACAATATAAAAGAAGAAATTCAAGAACAATTTGAAAAATTCCAATACGTCTGGGAAAGCGAAAAAGTTGATAAAGGAAAGAGAGAACGTGCTAAAGCAGTAGTTGACCCCTATGCGAGTGAAGAAGTTTTGAGTAATTCACTAAAGCTGCTTTGCTCATGCCTTAAGCAGTACTATGGTGTAAATACAATAATACTCATAGACGAATACGATGTTCCGCTTGAGGATGCGTATTTTTCGGGATATTATGATAAAATGGTTCGGTTTATACGCTTACTTTTTGAGTCGGCATTAAAAACAAATCCGGCACTTGAGTTTTCGGTTATAACAGGTTGTCTGCGGATATCTAAAGAGAGCATTTTCACCGGTTTAAACAATCTTGAAGTAAATTCAATATTGACAGATGCTTATTCCGAAAACTTTGGATTTATACAGTCCGAGGTTGATGAATTACTGAGTTATTACGATATAGAAAAAAAAAAAGATTTGATTAAACGGTGGTATGAC
>JAXDRV010000040.1:0-59635 GCA_034090805.1 Clostridia bacterium | reverse complement strand
TTTTGAACGGTCAAGAGCAAGCCGCTGCGCGGTGCTACGTTCGGTGCAAAACTTTAAATTTGCTCCGGCTTAGAAAATCTAAAAATATGATATTGGAAATTTAGTGTATTTTATGACTGTACATATATTGACAATTCCATTCTTCCGCTAACCGTTTCCATGCCGAAAAATGCAGCTCGTCCGTTGTTACCAAAACTCCGTCAAGGTCAAATATTACCGCTTTTATCATACTTTATCCTTTCTGTTGCATTTACCTACCGTTATGTTAATTCCTTTTAAATTTACTCTCATAAAAATATTTAGCCTCTAACAGCAGATTTTTTTATTTTCACTGTAATATTGTGCGGATTGTTATCAGCAAACTCAGGAACAGTATTACCCTCTATCTTCTCTCCATCTGCAAACAATCCCGCAACCTCACCTTCTCTGCATATGCAATATGTTATTTTCAGCAAATTCCCTCTAAACCATCGTTCGGCATATATGTCTTTCCATGATAAGGGCATACAAGGAACAATTTGCAAGCCTTCATATGTTCTTCTAAGTCCAAGAATACCTTCATAAAAATCTCTCAGCATCCATGCAGATGTGCCTGTCTGCCACGAAAATCCCACCGTCATATCAACCGCCTTGTGCTGTAAATAGCAATTTGTGAAAACATACGGTTCGGTGGTTGTTATACTGCTTGGATTTAACTTTCCGTCAGGAATAACCTTAAGAAGGGTATTTACCGCTTGCTCACTTCTTCCCATCTTGCAATCTGCCATAATTTTAAATCCGCAAGCATGATTATATATTCCGCCGTTCTCATACACTCCCGGCAGCATTCCAGACATTCTTCCCACAACATTGCTGTATTCATAATATGGCGGATAGCAAAGCGGAATTCCGCGTTCCGTTTCCATATTGTCTATACTGTTCAAAACTGATTCAAGCCTGTCTGTCGGAACAACTTCAGCAAGAATTGCCCAAACTTGCGGATTAATATATATTCTACCTCCGTCACAGGTCTTATCGCCAATCTTTCCGTATTTGCTTATTGCCCGTATGTAGTATTCACCGTTATATGCGGCTTTGTTTACATATTCGGCAAGCTGCGTTTTCTTTTTCAATAAAAATTGCGCATATTCTATATCCTCCATATACTCTGCCAGCATAGACAGCTCTTTATATGCAAGGCATATGGACATTGCCATAAATACCGATTCCGCCTCACTGTCAGGTATATTCAAAGCATCATTCCAATCTGCATAATGAATTTTCGGCAGACCATTCTTTCCAATATTCTGTGGCTGCAGATACCAATTTGCAGCTTGCTTTAAATGCTCATATACGTTAGCGGCTGTTCCATCTTCATATTCTATTATCTCATCTAAAAAAGTCTTATCGCCTGTTTCCTTTATATATTCACACACTGACAAAATAATCCACATAGGAGGGTCTGAATACAGATTGCTTCTATCCTGACTTATTTCCCAGTTAAGCAGCGCATGACCGTCTGAGAACTGATGTGACAAACATTCTTTTAATGTCTTCTTTGCAAGCTCCGTATTGAAATTTAGCATTGCCATGGCAAGCTGTGCATTGTCGCGAACCGCTTTTTTACCGAGCATACAATAACTCACCTGCTTCTGCGCCCAAAAATTCATAATATTATTTATTCGATCAACCGGTGTATTTGTCCTCAAACTTCCGAAACGTTCTGCACCGTGAGCTTTAGCATTCTCAAACGCTGTTTCACATTCCTCTCTCATTTGAGAGGCTCGGTCCGCAAAATCTTCCCGACCGTGGCATAAACCGAGAATATAATAAAATGTTTTTTCTCCTCCTGATAGAAGGTGAATTTTATTCTGTAAAACTCCTCCGCGTCTTCGTACAGTACAAAGTGAATTTGAACAATCCATGTTATCTGCAAGAATTTTGGGACAAGCTTCATTTCCCGTTGTGCCTACAAATTTTTCATAATTTCCCTCGTAAGCATATACCGGCTCTGATGCCATAACAAAACCTGTTCCATTGTCATTTGGGACATACGGATTTTTCATAAGGCACAATAAAGCTGAATTCTGACTGTCATACACAGTTTCTGTTGTCGTTTCAGAATTATAATAGAATGGCTGCTCAAATCCTCCCAAATCAAACTCAATCCCGGAAAATACACTTAAACACTTATCACCGCAAGTATTATTTTTAAGCGTAATGCGCCAAAATTCATATGTCCCATTCTCTGATACAGTAAAACATGTTTCCGATGCAATTCCGTTATACTCTGAACTTACAGATGTCATATTCATCGAATGAACACATTTGTAATTCTTTACTTTTTTACATGATGGCGAAATGCCGGTATTCCAAAATTCACCCGATTTATCATCACGGATATATACCCCATTGAGGTTCCACTTATTTAAGAATATCTGTTTCCCTCTATCATCAACAAATCTGCTTGTTGTCAGTCCCGTATGTGTTACGGACATATGATAGCCATAATCATTCCAAAGCTGATTATACCAGCTTTTTCCCGTTTCAGAATTGTATATTATAAATTCACCATTTTCATTGTCAAACTCGTAATTGTGCATGTCTGGCTCTCCTCTTTGTTCAACTATTGTCAAAAATATCCATTACCCTCAAATTCTTTTACATACTTTTGCCCATTTTTAGCAAACACCTCTGCCTCTATACTCTATAGACGGCAAAGGCATTTTAAATTATTTATAAATATTATTTATTCATCGGCAATGCAGGACATCTTGGTTGCATATCCGAAAGGCTGTTCCACATAAACACCTTTGCTTTTACATATTCGCCGTCAAATGCTCCTGCAACTTCAATTTCTTCGCCTGACGCAGTTGTATTCACATCTGATATATCCTTAATTGTTGCCTTCACAAGATTTCCGTTTTCCGTATAAGTAGCTACAATAATGTATCCGCTTTCATCTGTCATCTTTATGACCTTAACTTTGTTGTTTGCTTGGTCTGCGCTTACAAGCTCATAATCATCAGTCTGTATTCCCTCCCAGCGGGCATAAAGAGTTGTCAATTCTGATATATTATCTGCTGTTATCGCGTCTATCTTTTCGCCGCCTGTTTCTGCCGTAAACCAGCCTTTGAATTCATAACCGTCTTTTGCAGGCGTTGTTAATACAGGCAGACCTTCAACAGTTCCGCTTATCTCTCTGCTTTCTTCCCCGTCTTGCAAGGTTATTGTATATGTTACAAGTTTCCACTTTGCATTAAATCTGAGTGAGCCTTGTATTGACGCAATATTTGTATATACCGCATTTGCTGTGCCGTATTTATATATTGTGTCGTCTCCGTCAACCTTCCAGCCTTCAAACGTATATCCTGCACGGCTTGGCTCCTGCTCCGGTATCACTATTTGAGCGGTTGTTTCCTGATCATATTCATTTGAATCACTCGGCTTATCTGTAACACCTGCTTCCGGAGCTATATATGCAACTGTAAATTTACCGCGTTCCGTCCAGCGTGCATATATTGTCTTTTCTGTGCTGTCACCAAAGAACGCAAGCATTTTATCTGCCGTATTGAAATGCTCGTTGGTTACAACATTACCGCCGTCGTTTGGTTCAGTACGCCAATTTGTGAAATTGTAATCCTGACGTGTAGGATTTTCAGACGGTAATTGCAGTAAGCTTTCAACTGTGCCTGTAAGAGTTGTATTCTCTATGCCTTCTCCTTTCTGTAAATCAAGCTTTAATGTATATGTTTTAGGCACAATATTTACTGTTACTTTAACCGCTTTATCAGGCATTGTAAAGCTGTACTTGCCATCTGCTTCTGTAATAGTTTTGCTTTCTCCGCCCTCCGGCTGATATGTAACGCTTGCTATATTATAACCTTTCGGAGCTGTTGCCGTAACATCAACTGTATTTCCCTCTGTTGCAGTATCAGGCACTGTGATTGTACCGCCCAAGCCTCCGGGAACGGTTCCCTCTGACACAAACTCCGATGTAATATTGCTTGTAACCTTTTCAGGCTCGGTTATCTTCGCCGTAAATGTAATCGGATTATATGCGACGTTTGTTGAAACGAAACGGAATGTATGTGTATCCTGTGTTGCCCATTCAGATGTTGTCTTAATTTTTAATGTCGCAATATTAGGCGTACTCTCTGTCGGTTCAATAATAGTATAATCAATTGGCTTCAATTCGTTGTTTATCACCTCATACAGCGTATTTACCTTTTTCCAAGCTTCCGTATAACCGTTTATGTTAACCACTATATCCTGTTTCTTTGGGGTATCGCTTGCATCTGTTAATGTCGGCTGTATCTGGTCAACAACGGTCTTATAGAATTTGCTGAACATTGTTGCGCCCTTTGTGTTTGCGCGCATATTGTAAATACCCACCTGCGAATTTAAGCGCGGGCGGAATTGAATAGTCACTGTACCGTCGGCTGCTACTGTTTTCTCATCAATAAACTGTATCTTTTCCTTGCTTATTGCTTCGCCCTCCGCAAGATTTTGATTTGCAAGAAAGCTCATATTCTTGCCCCCCCGCATCGTCGCCCTCGAGTTTTAACTGAATCCTTAAAAGCGTAGACGGTGAAATACGAAGCATTCCTTCCTCGTCAGCGGCATTCTCCTTTAGTGATTCAGGTGCTGCTGTAGCTTCCGGTTCTGTTCCAACTGTTGTCGTTACATTCGTGGCAGTAATCGCTGCTTCCTCTGCCGCAAATGCAGGCATTGTTAATGTTCCTGCAAGCATCAATGCCAAAATCCCCGATAATATTTTTTTCATTTTTTATTCCTCCTCTTTGTTATTGGTAGTGTAAAGTAGGATATGAAAAACTACAGAAAACCTTACTCCCTTTGTGCAATATTTTATCATGCTCCAAACTGCTTGTAAAGCCTAAAATTGACGGGCTTTCAGCCCGGGCTTGACAAGCAGTTCGGAGCATGATTAGCAGTAGTTACAAAGAGAAATAAGGGGAGGTAATTGTCATTTTGCACAAATAGACGCTACAAACCGCATGGTTGATAAGGTTTTCGTAGTGGTACAAAAAAACACTTGACACTACCTTGTTATTATTAAATTCCAGCGACACACTATCGCCATTATTTACTATATTTATTGAATTTCCGAATACCGCCTGCACTGTTGAAAACGGCACAAACGTTCTGTCGTTTATAATTTCGGCTTTATTTAAATCTGTCCGCTGTTTTGCGTTTATATAAATATCGCCAGCTTTCATATCGAAGTATGCGCTTATGTACGGATAGAACAGTGAAACGGTTTGATTATCGCCGTCCCACGATATGTCCATTCCAATTGCTTCCGCAAGCGGACGAAGCGGTATCATAAATTCGTCCTTTATATACGGAACTGCGTCGGTTTCATTTGCTTCGCCGTTTATGTATACGGCGGATATTCTGGACTTAAATTCAATTGTATCCTCATTTCCCGGCAGTTCAAAATCAGGAAATGAGTTATAGCCGCCAACATAGGTGTCTATTCCCTCCGCACTCGTTCCCGACAGGCTAAAATTATCTTTGTCAAGCGTAATCAGATTTACACTGCCTGCAAGAAAGCGCAAAGGATAATAATCGTCCGAGTTCCACAGCGCGTCAGGGCTTTTCGGTATCAGCGTAAAATAAAACAGCGGTCCGTCGCGCAGTACCAAATTGTTCTCACCGCTGAAATCAACATAGCTTACCGATACAGTATCTCCGCTCACAGACGTCTCAACTATATCCGTATTCTGCACAAGCATTGTTTCGTTTGTGCCTAAAATAGGTCTGCCGCTTTCATCAGTTTTTAGCGTGAATTGCTCCGTATTATACGCAAACTGAAACTCACATCCGCACAATCCGTCATTATCATGCGGCAGATTTTTTGTGTAAATCGGAACAACTATCTCATTTGCTTCGTTCATGCTCTGCGGCGAAAAGAATATACACGGACTTCCCTCCGCAAATGCTGTGATTTGCATACAACCCAATAACATTAATATTACACATATTCTTTTTATCATTGCTTGCCCTCCTTATCAGATATAACTCATAATGACCCCAATACTCTGAATTTACATCTCAAGTATACTCTATTATGCTTTTTTTGACAATGGAACTGGAGTGTTATACTTTAAGTACAGTCGACAAACGCGCTAAATTCTGATATAATAAAAACATCAGAAAGGTGTGAAACAAATGTCAAAATATTACAACAAGCAATTCAAGGAAGAGGCTCTTAAATTATCCGATGAAATTGGTGTTAAGAAAGCAGCTGCTCAACTCGGATTGGCGTACTACACATTATCAGGGTGGCGTAACAAACGAAAGGCGGATTTATTAAATCCAAAGCCACCCATAACGGAACAGGAAAAGCATATTCGTGAGCTTGAAAAAGAAAATTCCGAGCTTCGTCAAGCAAATGAAATATTAAAGGATGCACTCAGTTTTTTCGCAAAAGACCGGAAGAAGTAAAGTCAAATGAGCGTTATCTCTATATTTTTACAAACAGACACAACTACGCCGTAAAATTGCTTTGTAGCGTACTTCGTGTTAATGAATCGGGATATTACCGTTGGCTTAGAAATCGCAACAAGTTAAGTAAACGCCAGCTTCTTTTGGTCGAAATTCAAAATATTATCAATGAGCATCCTGACAACGATAATTATGGTGTCGACAGGATACTCTCTGCGCTTGAACAGAAAAAACATATTAAATGCAGTCGCAGAACTGTGTATCGTGCAATGAAAGAAGGAAACTTACTGCATCAAAGAAGAACACCTCATGGCATTACCAAAGCAACCGATGCGATACAGGAAAAAGAAAATATTATCAAAAGAGATTTTACGTCCGACAGACCTATTACAAAATTGCTGACGGACATTACAGAGGTGCAATGCAGCAATGGTAAACTGTATATATCACCGATATTTGACTGTTACAACGGAGAAATAGTTGCACTTGAAATGCGTGACAATATGAAAAAAGAATTGTGTATAGACACTGTTAAACAATTAAAACAACGGTACGGTAATTTGGAGGGTGTGCTGCTTCATAGTGACAGAGGCAGTCAATACACAAGTGATGCGTTTCGTTCAATTCTGTCAACGTATGGCATGATACAAAGCCTAAGCGGTACCGGAAAATGCTATGATAATGCAAGAATGGAAAGCTTCTTTGCTACTTTGAAAAAAGAGAAGCTGTACCGTATTCCTACTTATGCAATGACAAAAGAGCAAGTGAAAACGGTTGTATTTAGGTATATATTTGCATATTACAACACGATCAGGATAACAAGTTTTAACCCCGGTGGACTGCCGCCGGCTAAATATAGAGAAAGCTACATTGAATCAGCCGCATAAATGCCGCACTCTTGACAGTTCTGCAAGAAAATGATAAAAAAGTCTTGCGACGGCGAGGGAAACTCAAAAATATGATAATTTTTCTGTCGTCGTATAAATCATTGTATCATTTTCTTTTGAACTGTCAAGAGCAAGCCGCTGCGCGGTGCTACGTTCGGTGCAGAACTTTAAATTTGCTCCGGCTTAGAAAATCTAAAAATATGATATTGGAAATTTAGTGTATTTTATGACTGTACATATATTGACAATTCCAACTTGCTGTTTTACATTCGGTGACCAATGCGCAGAAAAACTCTATTGCAGCGGATTCCATCAGTAAAAAACGTGTGGGGCCGTCTGATTGACTTTTTTTGATTAAATTTACCGCAAGTTTCCGTATTTTGGATTTAGCCGAATCCGAATCCTTTGAGCAGGAACACATAATATAATCATAGTGGTTCTTTTTTGTTGAATACTCAATAAAAGTGCTTACCGGAGAAGCGTCAAGCTTATATGTATTCAAAACATTAAAAAACCAATCCTTGCGTATCAAGAAATTGAAAATTTTGCTCTCATTCGGTGAATATAAGTTGTGATACGCATCCGGGTGAAGTATGATAAGATCGCCCTCGTCCATAAAATGTAAATTATTTTCTACCAGATTAATGCAGTTACCTCGGTACACATAGTTTATTTCAAAACAGTCGTGAGCGTGATAGTTTACGTATGTAGACGGCGTGTGCAGCCTGACCAAAACGTTTTGGTTGGTAATATCAACATAATTATCCAAATTGACATAGCCGTTGGCTGCATGGGACACGGATAAGTACATATCATCGATAATATAATCAGTATTGATTATATCTTTTTTTCTCATATCAATCACAACCTTTATCCGAATTTTTATTTCTAAGTTAATTGTACATTAAAAAAAACGAAATGTCAATACATTTTAATTTGTAAATTTTTACTCTAAAATTATGTGAATATAAGTCAATTTCAATACAAAATTGCAGTCGAATTATGTTGTTGATAAAAGTCAATTAAGTTGCAAATATAGTTTATTTACAAACATATTAAAATAACGTATAATATATACAAAAGCATATGGTTTTCTTTTAAATATATTGGCAAATTTTACTTATATGGCGTTAAAAAATAAAAATACTCTAACGAATGCAGAAATGAACAATTCATTTCATTTAAAAAGGTATTTTTAAGGATATGAAATCCGAAGCAATTTAGGTAAAAAGCCGATGAAAATAAAACTGTAGGCAGAAAAAGTTCATCAAAGATAAGAAAGGAAGAAAAATTATGAAGTTAAAAAAAGTACTGTCATTGGTTCTGTCGGCTGTAATGGTTACGGCAGTCTGCGCAGGCTGCGCACAGAAAAACGACGATGGAAAGACTGTTGTATCAATCGGTTATTGGCCGGATGATACTTGGCCGGAGTCCTACAGAGATTTACTGGAGGGATATAAGACTACTATTGAGACAGAGAATCCCGATGTTGTTATCGAAAAGGATACCGTAAACACCACCGATGCAAAGATATTTTCCGCAAAGGCTGCGGCTAATACGCTGCCTACAATGTGGCAGTCGCATTTTACGGAAATTCAAAAGATAATCAATTCCGGATATGCAAGACCGATTACTGACATTTTGGAGAAGAACGGATATATTGACGCAATGAACCCGGATTTGCTTGATTTGGTAAAAGGCAAGGATGGCGAGATTTATGCTTTCCCGACAGATTGTTCGACAATGTCTCTTACAATAAATAAGGAGCTGTTTACAAAGGCGGGACTCGTAAATGAAGACGGCAGTGTAAAGATTCCCGATACATACGAGGAAATGGCTGAATATGCTAAGATTATTAAGGACAAGACCGGCAAGGCGGGATTCGGTATAGGAACAACATCAAATCATGGCGGATGGTTGTTCATGAATATTGCTTGGAGCTACGGTGTTAAGTTCATGGAGCAGCAGAGTGACGGAAAATGGAAAGCAACATTCAATTCACAGGAAACGGTTGACGCTCTAAAGTATCTTTACGATTTAAAATGGAAATACAATGCGATGCTTGACGATACGGTTGTTGACAGAGGACGTCTTATAGAATTGTTCGGTACAGGTCAGGTGGGTATGATTATAATGAATCCCCTCAATGACTATACGCAGGGCTTCAATATGGATCCCGCAAATCTTGTGTTTGCGAAACTGCCGAAGGGTCCTGCCGGAAGATATGTACAGATGGGCGGAGACGTCAAGATGTTTGACAAGGACGCAACCGACAGACAGGTTGAGGTTTGCTTGGAATTTCTTAAGCTTCTCGGACACAGCATTGATATAGATGACGCGGCGATAGAGAACATAAAGAAAGAGGCTGCCACAACAATAGAAGCCAACGGAATTATTCTGCCGAATGCTGCTGTGCCGGTATGGTCAAACAGTGAGAAGTGGGCAAAGGAATTGCAGGCAAAGGCAGAGTATGTGAATATTTCAGAGGAACAGTGCAAGAGCTATTTCGATTTCTCCGATTGCACACTGCACGTAGAGGAGCCGATAGCGTGTCAGCAGCTGTATTCGGTGCTTGATAAATGTATCCAGGAAATATTGACAAATAAAGATGCCGATATTCCGTCAATAGTAGAAACAGCTTGCAACGATTTCCAGGTTAATCATCTTGATAAGGAATAATTTTGTTAAATGCGGTCGGAAAGGAGGAAAATATGCGAATAAATAAAAAAATAATTTCTATTATATTAAGCTTGTTTTTTGTTCTTTCTTGTGTGCCTTATGCGATGGCGGCGAATGACGATTACGAATGGGATGCGGTTGGTATTTTGGGATCGAAAACATCATTTCAAAACATGGCAGCGGCAGCCGAGGTTGTCGGTTCTGTCGGACAGATTGAGGAAAAGGACGGCAGGGGCGGTTGGAGAATGACCTCAAACAGCTGGTATTATAACTCAATCTTTATAGATGTAAAAGGTCTGCGACGTTCGGCCGGAAAGAATGTATTGGTGGAGGTTGACTACTATGATGAGGGTACAAAGGGTTGGTTTATGCTTGAGTACAACAGTCGTGACAAAAGCGGCATACTGACCGAGGAGGTACACACAACAGGAACCAATACATGGAAAACTGCACAGTTTACGTTGTATGCTCCTACAATGAGTAATGATGTGGCTGCAAGCCAGCATAGCGGCGATTTTGCCATAACCACCGAGAGAATGGGTAACGGATCGGTTGATGATGTGACAATCGGGGCGATTAGGGTAAAGGTTTTGGATGATATAAAAGCGGCTGATGTCGATATAGAATTTACAAAACAGCCTAAAAATTACTATGATAACGAACAGTTTGAATTTGATTTAAAGGTTAAGGATAAAATCGGCGGAAGCTATACGGCAAACATGACCTACAGAATGGTAAACAGCTACGGCGAAACTGTTGCGGTATACAACGATACAATTGATTTAAAACCGTTTGAAACTGTGAAAAAACGAGTGACGCTTGATTTTAACTGCTATGGCAGACATACTCTTTTTGTAGAAGGCAGATGCGAGGAGTTGGGGTATTATTTTGAGGACCATGAGGACTTTGCATATATCAAAAAGAGCAGATTTGATAATGAGCGGTTCGGTGTATGTAACCATTTCGCATGGAACAGACCTTATTGCGATCCCGATATAATCTATCCCATGATGGTAAATGCCGGTATCAAGTGGAGTCGTGATGAAATCAAGTGGGCGGATTATGAAAAGCAGCCAAAGGTCTTTAAATTGCCGGCGTGGGCAAACAGTTTTATTGATAAAGCAAATCAGACCGGCAGAGAGGTTCTTTTGGTACTGTACGGAGGAAACAGGCTCTACGGCAATGTTCCGTCAAGAGATGCCATTACGCTTACATATACAAAATCACCTGAATGGTACGCGGCTTTTGAGGATTATGCGTATCATCTCGTTAAGGATATGGGTGACAGAGTAACCAACTATGAATACTGGAATGAATGGGGTTGGGGAGGTGTCGACCATGAGGAGTATATCAATTTGGCAAAGGCAACCTATAACGGCGTAAAACGAGGAAATCCAAATGCAAATACAGTCGGGATATGTAATGCCGGTACGGGTGTTGCAATTATTAAGACAAGCTTTGATATGGGTGCGGAAGAATATATGGATGATGTCAGCTATCATATATATCCCAATGGCGCACCGGAAATTCATGATGTTTATGCCGATTCAAAAAGCGTGCGAGATGTGTTGAATACATATAAAACAGGAGCGAATAAAAATATCTGGCTTACGGAATTTGGTTGGAATAACTTTACGTATTCCTATAATGAGTCAGGAGAAAACCTTGCAAAGGCGTGTGCAATGCAATATGAAACTTCGCTCGTGGATAAGCTGTTTTGGTATGATTTCACCGATGATAATGCAAATTATGACAGTACGGGAAGTACTTACGGCATGGTTGAAAACTTTAATATAAGTATGCAAAACCGCTATTTGGCAAAGCCTGCATACATCGCTGCGGCTAATGTAAATGATTTGCTCGGTACTCCCGAATTTCAGTCAAAGCTCAGACTGAATGACGATAAGGCTTATGCGTATCATTATAAGCGCACACAGGACGGAGAGGACGTTGCTGTTTTGTGGAGTACGGAGGAAAACACCCTTGTGACTATGAATTTCGGTACTGAAAGCATAGAGGTTTGCGATCACTTCGGAAACCCGATAAACGTAATGGGTTCGGACGGGACGTATTCGTTCACGCTTGGCTCTGCACCGATTTTTGTGACCGGTAATTTCGGGAAATTTGAAGAAAGCAAAGCGCAGATATATATCAGCGAAACAAAGCTGACAGTGCCGGAGGAAGATATTGCATCTGTCAGATTTTACAAGACAACAGATAAAAAAGCTGATATTGCGGTAAATCTTCCGGAAAGCTCCGATAATATTGAAATATTGAATACACCGATATTTGACGGAAAAGTCGCTGAGCTTAAAATGAAGGTGAGCGGTCATGTCGGTGAAAAGGACAATGTTCCGATAAAAATTACATTTGAGGACGGTACGGTTTGCTATGACGGAAAAATTTTGATTGAATATGTCAAGGCATTTGATATTTCCGGCAGAACACGGCTCTACAGCAGTGCGGATACAAGGCGGTGGATGCTTGACCTTGATATATACTCCAACTTCCGCAACGGAGACACCGATGCTTATTTGGATATTACCTATCCGGAGGTGCTGAAGAAAAGCAATATCAAATTAGGCAGATTAAAACCGGGTCAAAACAATGTAAGTGTACATTTGAATGAGATTGCGGGACTGTCCAATTACGAAATGCAGGGAGTTATAAGGACAAAAAACGGCTATTCTCAACAAATATCGTTTGCCGTTGATTTCGGACTGGGCTTTAAGGTCAATGCACCGCCGGTTATTGACGGAAAGTTTTCGGAGGGCGAATGGAGAGCGTCCGCAAAGCTAATATCGAACAGACAAGATCAAATTTATCTTCTGCTCAAAGATCAGCCGTGGCGAGGGGTGACGGATCTGAGTGCTGAAAGTTATGTTCAGTGGGATGAAGAAAATTTATATTTTGCAAGCATTGTTACCGATGATGTTCATTTTAATGACCAGGACGGTGCGCTGATTTGGCAGGGCGACAGCATTCAGCTCGGTTTTCGATTTGATACGGAACAAAAGCAAGGACAGGATAACAGTCTTTTTACGGAAATAGGTATAGCAATGGGAAAGGACGGAAAGCCTGTGTTCCACTCATACAGAAAAGAAACGGGGATCGAGGGTAATTTTGAAAACTGTGAGGTTGTTGTAACACGTTCAGGAGATCAAACGATTTATGAGCTGCGATGTCCCTGGACGGATATTACACCAAAAGGTACTGAAATATATGAAGATATGGAATTAAGATATGCGATGATAGTTAATGACAATGACGGAAAAGGGCGCCGCGGATGGGCGCAATTCGGCGGTGGTATTGCTCCGAGCAAAGATGTCACAAAGTATGCGCGCGTAAGATTAATGCCGTAGAATCATTAAAATTATATTAAATTAAGGAGGAATCTTTATGAAAAAACTATCAATTTTGTTGGCGGCGGTTATGTCATGCAATATGCTTGCGGCAGCTGCTGCCGTAACGGCGTCGGCGCAAACGCTTGATGAAAGCATAATTGCGTCATATGACTTTAATGCCGGCGATGGCACAACGCTTCCTACAGGCTTGACGGAAAAAACATCATATCCCTGCGGCGGATATGTGACTGTCGATGAGACACACGGCAAGAGCATGAAGTTTGCTGCAAGTAATGGCTTTAGGTATGTATTTCCCTCAGATGCGGGAAATGTTGTTACGGTATCGTTCGAGGTTAATAAACCGAAAGACGCAGATGCACGTTTCCATGTAATCAATGACTCTGACGGCACTAAAAACGGTAACGGACAGTCGATGTTTACACTTGCAGAGACCTACGCGGATTTTGAATGGTGGAGTTCAAGAAAAATGTCTGAAATTGTGCCGGGCTGCTGGTATCAAGTAGACTTGGTTATAGAAAATACAGCATCGGGAAGCACCGTTAAGGAATATGTTGACGGATGCCTTATGAATACTGATACCGATTTGGGAACAATGAGTGCAGTCAGCTTTATAAGCACAAATGCTAATGAAGTATATGTAGATAACCTGGCAGTAAGAAAAGGGGAGTATGTAACCGAATATACATCACTTGACAAAACCTTTGATTTTGAATACGGAAATAATAAATCAGGCTTTAGTCATACCGGAACAGGCGCATATGCCACGCTGCCTATGGGATTTACAAGAGTCGGAACATTGGACGCTACGTCATATTCGCAATACGTATCGCAGGACTCGGAGCATGGAATCAGCCTGTCATCTGTTAACAGTTCGGGAATGTATTACGATATACCGGTATCGGCACAGAATCAGACGGCAAAGCTGAGCTTTGAGCTGCGTGTGGCGGACACTTCGGATAATGGCAATTTTTATGTGAAGAGCGGAATAAATACTGACAATAATAACTGGTGGCAAAATGATGCGTTGATTATTGTTAAAAGCGGAAATCTGTACTTTGCCGATGCAGCCAATGCAACAACAATAGCAAAGGACGAATGGGTTAAGGTTGACCTTGTAATGACGCCCAATGCCGATAAGGCAGATGTGGACTGTTATGTAAACGGAAACAAGCTAAACAGCAAAAAGGTACCGCGTGCTTCGCTTACCAAGCTTGCTTTCTGGTCAAAAGATCGTTCTTCCGCTACATATATTGATAATGTAAAGCTCCGGATGCCTTTTGAGGCGGGTACATTTACCGCATCATCGGCAAAGAAAACGATAATACCTGAGAAGCAGAGCAATATGGCGGCAATTGCATTTGACAGCAGCGTTGATAAATCAACCTTTGATGATAGTGCGGTAACAGTAACGACAGAAGACGGTGCTGCGGTTGAAATTGACTATACTGATTGGAATAATTATGCAAATGAGTTTAGAATTTATCTCACAAATGCTCTTAGCTATGCGTCAAGCTACACCATCACATTGCCCGAGGGTGCTAAATCGGTTTACGGTGAAACACTTGCAGACAATACGGTAACGATTTCAACCTCTGCAAAGCTTGCCGATTTTGCGGATTTCAATGACGGCACAAGACCGGCGAGAATAACGGCGGAAAATGCGGCGACTTTTGGGGATGGAGTAATGACATTAAAGGCAGGAGAAAATCCTAACTGGTGCAATGCTTACTACAATCTGCCGTATGAGGTTACCGAGGGTATCGTAAAGCTTAGCTTTGACCACTATGTGGACGGCGTTGCGGGAACAGCCGCTTCTGAAGATGCCGATAAAAGAACAAATTCGTTCTTGAAGTTTGTCGGAACAAATACATTTGGTGCCGGAATGTACTGGCTTGAGGCAGGTGAAGGTGTAAATATTGTGCCGAGCATAAACTGGGCATCGACCGGATTAAGCACATGGCAGAATAAAACGTGGCATCACTATGATTTAATATTTGATCTTGATAACAAGACATTTGAATTATATATGGACGGAACAAAAGGAACGGTGGCAGCGGACAAGTATGCGTCGTCATTAACTCAGTTTACGTTCGGTATGACAGGTAAAGCAACGGTAAATATAGATAATTTAAGCGTCAAGTATTATAATAAACTGGGCGAATTTGAAACGGATTTAAGTGATGAGGTTGACAGCTCAAAGCAAACTGTCAATGTAAGCTTCAAGGATGCGGTTGATACTGCAACGCTTGAGAACATTACGTTAACCGACAGCAAGGGCAACATAGTTGATACGGCGGAGGTAACAAGTTTCACGAAGTATAATGCGGTTGTTACAATCGGAACGGCTCTGAAGCAAAATGAGAAATACACATTCAGTCTGAACGGCGTTAAAACGTTAACAGGTGACGCATATGCGGATACGGATATTACATTTATCGCAGTTGATAAATTTGCGGTTACCGGGGTAAGAATTTTGGACGGCACGACTGTTATTGATGCAGTTTCCAAATGGAACGCATCAAAAGAATATACAATCAGCGCAGATGTGGAAAACTCATCAGCGGCTGAAAAAACAATTTATGTGATAGCAGCCGGATATAATAACGGTGTGCTTGTAAATTGTAAGTTTGTTCCCGTGACAATTACAAGCAGCGGAACATACACAGAAACACTCGGTGCTGTAGATATGAAGAATGCAACAACAATAAGAATTTTTGCATTTAACAGCTTTGACGACCTTGCGCCTATATTAGCTCCTGCAATTACATTAAATTAATTATTCTGTTTGGGAATCCCTCTCGAAAGGGAGGGATTCCTAAAATGCTCGGAAGGATAAAGGAAAGGTTGGGGATTGTATTATACCGGATATTTGCTTTGTTCTTCCGAACATTAAAAGGAATACCTTTTGCGGTGTTTACACAAAAATATACAAGTATAAGTTTACTTTATACGGAGGGAGTAAAAATGAGGAAATGTATTTTTTTTATCACGCTGATACTGATGTCGGCATTGACTGCGACGGTATATGCGGGCGAAGTCCCGGCGAGATACAGCTTTGAGGGCTATACAGGCGGAATACCCATAGGTTGGGAGGGGAATACCGCCAATTGCATGGAAAAAGTAATTGTTGACGAGGATCACGGTACTTCTTTGGCATTGCATAATATAGGCCCCAATACAAAGCCGGAGCTTAGATATGCGGTGCCTGAGGTCAGCAGCGGAAGATTTTTATTAAGCTTTGAAATAAATGCAAGAGATGTTAATAAAAATTTAAGAATAACACTTGAATCGCCGTCAAGCGGTTCGATGTGGCACAGTATATTCTATATGAATACATCGAGAGAAATGTGTGCATGGATGAACAACTCCGCCGGTGCTTGGGATCCGCAAAAGATGCTGTCATTTGAACTTGATAAGTGGTACAAGGTGGATATTCTTATTGATATGGACAATAAATCGGTAAAATATTATGTTGACGGAGTTTACTATACATCAAGTGCGGTTTCGTTTGATGATTTCAGCAGGATTTTCTTCAGAACGGAAAACGGAGTTGATGAAACAGAAGGATATACATACCTTGACAATGTATCATTTAAATATTTGACTGCAGACGGGATGGAATTATTTTTGGAAAGCGAGACACCGGGGGCTGAAGATGATACCGTCAGTATAAGCTTTTCCGAGCTGATTGCGGTAAGCACGCTTAATAAACTTGAGGCATATTCCATGGGGAATAATCCTATAGAATATGTAAAAACAC
Organism: Clostridia bacterium; assembly: GCA_034090805.1. Taxonomy (GTDB): domain Bacteria; phylum Bacillota; class Clostridia; order UBA1381; family UBA1381; genus Ornithomonoglobus_A. Next base: position 42,494 of record JAXDRV010000040.1, on the reverse strand, counting down.
CTTTAGGGTGCGAAATAGTATCACAGAGTAATTCAGGGGTAACGGTTAAATTTAATGAGAATTTCAAAGAAAATACTATATATAAAATCGAAATCCCCGGACTTACATCGATATTTGGGGACGAATATGTAAATAATTCGGTCTATTTTGCAACGAACAGAGCAAAAACCGATAAAAAAGTTGTAAATGCGGATTTTTCAACCGCAGAGGTGGGCGCTGAGGTTTCGCCCAAAACAGATGTAAAATGGACAACAAGCAGTCCGTATGTGAGAATTGCGCTTGTGAACGACTTAGACGCCGAGGGAGAAGAAATTCCGACAGTAAGATTTTCAAGAAGAAACAGCGAGATGTCGCTTAAAAGGGATTTGGAAACAGCCTTTGATGACAGGGTTGTGCTTGAATATAAGATAAAAGCGGAAACACCTATGCAAATTTTCAGGGTGTATGATTCGTTGGGCGCATATACGGATTTGGTAACCGTAAATTCGGACGGAATTTATTTTGGAGAAAATAAGCTGTCTGACTGTCTCGAGGGCTGGTTTACCGTTTCAATAGAATTAAATCAACCGGAACATAAAGCTGTGTTCTCTTTAAACGGAGAGGAAAAAGGCGAATATGAATATGATGCGATTACAGATGTTAAGGCTGTTGAGTTTGTTCAGAAAAATATTGAGGGAGCAATGGGAGATGACAGAGCCAAAACAGACCTTGCATATTTTACTGCCTCTGCATCTGCGTTGAGCGTGGGTGCTGATTTGGTTATGTTTGAGGGTGCTGACGGAAAAACATACTATCCGGATGATAACATAACGGCAAAGCTATCAAAAATAATAGTGAAATTTTCGGACAGCGTAAAGCCCGATTCTCTTGACGGAGGAGTCAGTCTTACTCTAAACGGCAATGAAGAAAGCTTTGAGGGGGAGTATGATGCAAAAAACCAACAGTATATTATGAAGCTTCCGCAGTATTTGTGGGGAAACAGCAGCTATGCAATTGAAATTAACGGCGTTTTGGACGGAGCGGGAGCGACGACAGATCCGGCTTTCGGTATTTTTAATACAGAACCGGGTGTTTATGAATGTGATGAAATGAACATTGAGCTGTTTGGTCAAAATGTAAACATTAATACGGAAATCACACACACAAATGCCTGCTATGACGATGTGTATCTTGTCTATGCGGCATACAGCGGTGATTTTATGGTGGATTTTAAAGCGGAGAAAATTGTTCCCAATGAGAACGAGAGAAAAATATCCGTATCAAAAACCTATACCGCACCGTCAGATTCAGATAATGTTCGTGCGTTTTTGTGGGACGGATTTGACACAAGGCGCCCTATCTCAGCGGTAAAGTCAGTTTTGTGCGAATAATATATTGATTATAGAAAAGAGAACATTTCGCACAAACGGCACATTGATGAAAGGAGTACAGATTATAATAATGAAAAAAATATTGGCTGTTTTATTGGCAGCGGCTTGTTTTTTGCCGCATATGATTCTTGCCGCATCGGAAGAACCGTTGGCATATGCCGAGGCTGCGTCTGCTTCCGCAAATGTAAAAAATACAGAGGTATTAGGCGGGAATGTATCGTCAGAACCTACTCTTGCATACATAAACGGCAGAAATTGCTGGGTATTGGGTACAAACGCTGCCGAAAATTCAAGCGTGTATTTGGATTTTGACAGTGCTGTTGAAACCGAAGAACAGAGTAACTACAGACTGGATATTACATATTACGATTACGGACGAGGAAGAATTCTTTTAAAATATCGTGACACAAACGGGATTGTTTCCCTTAAGCCTATCTACTGTACAGGCAGCGGCGAATGGAGAACCTCCTCGGTCGAGCTGTTGGGAATGAAGGTTGACAACAGTATGTCGGCAAATTATGATATACAGGTTTATACATATGACAATAACGCATGGAATACCCCGGCAAATCCTGTTTATATTTCGGAATTTGAGCTTTACGGCTTGGGTACTGTTCAGTCATCGGCAATAACATTTACAACCGGCGGCATGGATAAAAATTTTTATTCCGGGAATCAGAGCATAAGCTATAAGCTGTCCAACAATATGAAACAGGTCAGGAGCTTTACAAGAAAGCATTCCGCATATGATGAAGACGGAAACCTGCTTTGGACGGAAACGGCTGCTCCTGTTAAAATCGGAGCAAATTCGTATAAAACCTATACAGTCAGCATGGATATTGCAAAATACGGTATTCATACGCTTGTCGTTGAAATAAGCGACAGTATCAACGGATATGCAAGGAGCGAATGTGATTTTGCCGTTCTTAAGAATAATGAAACAGATGTGAAAAATTATAATTTCGGTATTTCAGCACACTTTAGCTGGGAGGACAGGCATTTAGCAACTGTTCCGCTGTTTACACAAATGGGTGCCGGCTTTGTTAGAGATGAGGTTTTGTGGGAGGATTATGTCAACGCCGGAAACGCAATTCCGCAAAGGCATCAGACATTTTTGAACGAGCTTGTTGCCGCAGGAGTAGAGCCGCTGCTGATTTTCGGACCGACACCGTATTACAAAGCAGAGGACTTTCCGAAAACGGAGGAAGAGCTTAAAAGCTTCGGCGAATATGTGTACGGACTTGTTAATGATACAAAGGGCAAGGTGAAATATTTTGAGGTATGGAACGAGTATAACGCAGCCGGCGGAGATCCGACGGAATTAGGCAGGGAATACGCAAGGCTTTTAAGAGTGGCTTACAGCAACGCTAAAGCTGCCAACCCGGACTGTGTGATTATAGGCCCTGTGCAAGCAGGCTGGAGCCTGGAGTTTGCGGCAGGGATGTTTGAGGAGGATCCTCAAATTGCCGACTGCCTGGATGTTGTGAGTTTTCATGCTTATCACCGGGAAAAGCTTGCAGAGGATTCACAATTTCTTGATGTGCGCAGAGCTTGTGTGGCGGATATGAAGGCGAGATTCGGTGAGAAAGAAATATGGATTACGGAATTTGGCTGGTGCGAGGACGATTACGGTATAACCGAGCGTGAGGATGCGATGTATACGGTAAGATATTTGATGTGGAATGATGACGCAAAGCTTTATGACAAGATGTTCAGATATGACTGGATTAACGACGAAGATTTACCGGGAGCATTCGGAAGAAACTTCGGATTTTTGAACAGCGATCATTCCGTCAAGAAGGTATACCTTGCCTGTGACGCAATGAACGAAATCCTTGCCTCTGCATCGTTTGTTTCAAAGAATATTGACAGCCGCAGCAACTATTTCTACAAATATAAGGTTGGCAGCGGAAAGGAGATCACTGTTGTATTCAATGAAAATGACATCGAACAGACGGTCTTGTTAGAGCCTGCATTCAGAACAAATAGGTTATATGATATGTACGGAAATGAATTGCCCGTAGTATTAAAAAACGGACAGGCTGAGGTGACGGTTGACGGAGAGCCGTGCTATTTTGTAAGCACCGATGAGGGAATTGAGATGATATACGAAACAAATACGGCTGTTGTGAGAGGCAGAATAGAGGGAGGACGTCCCGGAGATCCGTTTATGATTTATGTTATGAATCCGAATCAAACAAAAGATGATATGCTGAATGCCGATGCGATAAATTATATCGAGCTTGGAACGGTCGGTGAGGACGGCGGCTATGATTTTTCGTTCCCGATGGTGTCGGGAGCAGGTGAATATAAGGTCTATATCGGCTATCAGAAAGGGAAGAAGGCTATAGGCCCGGCGGTGCTTAGCGTTAAGAGAGATGTATCGGCGTCAGCAACTCTTTTTGCCGGAGATAAGCAGATTGCCTCGATTGAAGATATAAAAGGAACGAACTCTCCCACGCTTAAGGTGCAAGGAAATATTGACAACAGATATAATGCAAGTCTGTCGGCAGCATTATATGCCGCAGGCTATAAGGGCAAAACCATGCAATGGATCGAAAAGGTCGACAGTGAGCCTTTAACTGTCGGTGATAACGAGATGAGCTTTGAAGTGGATAAATCAAAAGCGTTAGAGGCTGATGAAATAAAAATATTTTTATGGAAAGATGATATGACACCGTTAGCCAACCAAATCAAGCCGATAAATTGAAGCATGAATTGACAAAAAGGTTGAAAGCTTGAGAAAATGCTCATCGCATCTCGTGCCTTTCGTCGGATTCACATACACACGTATAGTTTCGCCCGCCGAAAAACACGACCTGCTTAGAGCATTTCTCTCAAACGGATTTTGTGAAAGGAGTTAATGGTCATAAATATGAAAAAAATAGTTGGTACATTGTTGTCTGCTATGATGCTGTCTGCCTCTGTATATGCGGCTGATATAACGACAACAAGAGATATTGATAATTCGAAATTTGCATTTATATGCAATACGGAAGCGGGAGCCTGCGTCACCGTAAATGTATATGCGCCCGGCAAGGATTTTGGAAGCCTGTTTGATCCGTCAAGTACAGATGCGCAGACGGATATTGTAAAATATCATAATGAATTTTATGCGGATGAGGAAGGCAGACTTGAGTTTAAGGTGGGTATAAACGGTGACAGCGGAATATATAAGACATATATAACCGTCGGCGAGGATACAAAGGAAATCCCTCTCGAGTATGTAAAAAAAGCAAATAACGAGCCGCTTATCACAGCACTCAATGATCCGAACACCGATATTTTGACGCTGATTTCTACAGGGACAAACAGAGCGGATTTGGGATTTTTCCTTGATTTATATGATAATGTTGATGAAAACAAGGTTATACAGCTTATTAAGGAACAATTACCTGTATCAACTCCGGTAGATGCAATTGACGCATTCAATGAGGCTTCAATTATTACAGCTTTATCGGAGGGGGATATTTCCGGGATTTCCGCTTATGCGGAAAAGCTTGCCGTACTTGAGGACGGAGAAAGATTTGAAAAAAGATATTCGCTGCAAGCTGAGGGCGTAGATGATCGACTTTGCGGAAGAGTGTATAATTCGGTTGCTGAATTTGAATCGGCACTGGCGGAGGCGGTAGTTCTTGAAACAATCAAGAATCCGAATGGGTATCAGAATATTCATGATGTTTTAGATGAATTTAAATCAGAAACAGGTCTTACGTCATTGACCGATTTACCCGCTGTATATCAGCAGATGGTGGGTAAAAATTACAAAAACTACGCAGAAATGAAAGCTGCATATAACGCCTTTCTTGCAGATGCATTACGACCCGGCGTAGGAGGCTCCGGCGGCGGTTCCGGTTCAGGCGGAGGATCGGGAACAGGAGTAGTGGCAACGGGAAAAGACAAGCCAACTCCTATTGAAAAAACATACTTTAAGGATATGGAAAATGCAGCATGGGCAAAGGAGGCTGTTAATTATCTTGCTGAGGAAGGAATAATTTCGGGAAAATCCGATGGCAAATTCTGCCCGTCAGATGAGGTTTTAAGAGAAGAATTTGTTAAAATGACAGTGAACGCATTTGGATTCAAAAAAATTGCGGATTTAAATGAATTCATTGATGTTGATGAGTCGGCATGGTATTACGAGTATGTTATGGCGGCGAAGCAGAACGGATTTGTAAACGGTGTAAATGATTCTGAATTCGGAATAGGCGGGAAAATTACCAGGCAGGATATGGCTGCGATTTTATACAGAGTCTCCTCATTAAAGAAAATTGAACTGAAACAGATTAACGATAAGAAAACCTTTAATGATGACGCCGAAATTTCCGATTACGCAAAAAAAGCCATAGAAGCATTACAGACAAGCGGAATAATAAACGGTATGGACGATGGGTTCTTTATGCCTAAAAGTACCGCAACACGTGCGCAGGCTGCCCAAATGATATACGGCTTGCTGACGGTAAAATAATGCAGATAGTGCATATTACACTAAGAAAGGACGAGGTATGAGTATGAAAACAAGATTTAAGGTGCTGATGTCGGCAGTCATGGTCTGTATTGGTATTTTTTCATATACGTTTTTGACGGTTTCCGCAGCATCAACTTCGTTTGACGATGCTGTCGGATTGATGAATGCGATCGGAGTAATATCTACGGGCAAAATAACAGATGAAAATAAAAATTCACCCATAACACGCATTGATTTTGCGATGTTTATGTCCCGGTTATTAGGTTTTTCGGAAGACGCGGCATCGGATAATGATTATTTTTATGATATTCCAAATGACCATTGGGCGAAAAAGAGCCTTAATGCAATGGTAGAAAATAAGCTTGTTTCCGTAGGAGAGCATTATTTCAGACCTAATGATACAATAACCAAAGCAGAGGCGGCAAAGATTGCCGTAACAGCGTTGGGGAGATATTCGGAAGCTGAATTTAAAGGCGGATACCCGGGAGGATATTTGTCTGTTGCAGACGGAATAAAGTTATTTAACGGTATCTCAAATAATGAGCTTACGTATAAGGACGCAGCAGTTTTGTTGTATAATATATCAACGGAAGAAATTACGTATGTTGATTTTGAAAAGAACAAAACCACCTTTAAAGCCTCAGGAGAAACAATTCTGTCACGTTATCACAACATCTATTTCGGGAAAGGTACTGTCAATGCTGTTGAGGGAGTTTCTGTTGATAATACGTCCGCCGCTGAGGATAAGATTATTATAGGCGGAGAAATCTTTGAAACTGAAAAGTGGTACTATGACTACCTCGGATTAAATGTAAAGTACTTTTACCTTTATGATGAAAAAAAGGACGAGAGCAGAACTGTAATTTTTATGATGAACGAAGACAAAAACAACGAGGATACTCTTACAATAAACTCATCGCATTATAATAAGTACGATGGCAATTATATTTATTACAGTGAAACCGAAAACAGCTCAAAACTGAAAAAAATCCGAGTATATCCGGGAGCGACAATCATCAGAAACGGCGAAAAAACAAATACCGATATGGCGGCTGCTCTTGATAAAAATAGCATTTACGGTACAATTCGTATAGTTAATACCGGAAAATTTGACGGCGCTGATTTGATTATAATTGAAGATTATGAAAATCTTGTTGTCAGCTACATAGACGAAACAAACAAAAAGCTTTACGGTAGGGACAACGCATCAAAGGGATTGAATTTAAACGAAAACGATGATATATTCGTAAAATACTTTGCTGCGGATGGGACGGAGGCGGATTTTAGCGAAATCATGCCGGGTAATCTTATAAGCACTGCCGTTTCATCAAGCGGAAAATGTGTAATTGTCAGACTGAGCGGCAAGACTGTAAGCGGAACGGTTGACGGTAAGGGTATCGGTAATTACGGAGAACCGTATTTTATCATAGACGGAGTTACCTACAATGCGCACAGTGATTTTTATAATAAGAACGAAAAATCAATTAAATTGGGTACAAGTGTCAGTGTGGGCATTGATGCTTTCGGAAATATAGCGGCATTCTTTGAATCAAAGAATGAGGATATGCAGTATGCATGCCTTGTGAATGCGTATATATCGGATTATGCAGATACGGTTATGTTAGACGGTGAGAGGACTGTATTGAAATTATATACCGCCGGCGGCGAACTGATTCGTGTACCGTGTGCCGAAAAGGTGATAATTGATAATCAAACATATACGGATCATCGGGCGATAGTAGAATACTTTTCATCACTGGGAGAGGTTTTGCCGCAATGCATATTGTTTAAGTATGACAGCAAAGGCAATGTGAAGAATATCGATACAACGGCTAAGGCAGCCTCTGAGGGAGATCGAACTCTGCGAAAGATAAATACCGCAGACGAATCGTATTATCATTGGACGGGACAATTCGGCAATGTGGCATATATGCCTGCCGATATTCCGCTGATGCTTGTTCCGCCAAAAAACAGTATAAAGTCGGCGGACGTCAATGATTTTGCCATAAAAAACAGATCGGTGCTGACCGCAAGCAAAACATATAATATTGATTTTATGACAACCGATCCGGATTCTCGGATTCCCGATATTGCAATATGTTATCATGAGCTTGCACCGGAGGCGGCCGATAACGAGACAATTTATGTTGTAGAGAAATTGACAAAGGCTCTTAATGCGGACGATGAGGTTACAACCTGCCTTACTCTTGATAATGCCGGAGATTCGGATTATTTGCTTTCTGCCGATTACAAGAATAAGACCATGGAGAGATGGAATCATGTAGACCCGGAAACTCTTACTGCCGGAGATGTTGTAAGAATCGGTGTAAATATTATCGGAGAAATTACCGATATACGGCTCGTATTCGACTACAGTGAGGCAAAGCTTAATACAAACGAAACATTTTTTGAAAATGCAATAAATCCCTCATATGCTTTGAATGAGAACAGCATGGTGGGTGCCAATACTGATACGGTTACAGGATACGGATATATAGCAAAAAAGGTCGGAACGGTTTTTGAGTGGGGATTTAACTCACCGCATCAGACCAATCAGCTTTACAGCTCGGATATACAGCCCAATACCCTTAAGGTTATGGTATTTGACAGTACAAAGTCGAGCGATGTATGCACGAACGGTACTGTTGATGATCTTGTGAGTTATGAAGAATCGGAAACTGATTTTTCGAAAATTGTAACAATGCAAAAGGATAAGGTATTATCCAAAATGATTATTTATAAATAAATTGCTCATAAAAATGCTGAAAGGAGAACATCATGCGCAAAATTACAAGAAAAACAGAAAAACAAAAGAAAAACTCATTAACCGTTCTTGCTAAAAATGCATCGGGCTGGGGATTGATATTTCCGTCAATTTTCTTGTTTGTAATGATTGTATGGCGGCCTATATTGATAGGAATAAGCTACTCATTCTTTAGCTTACAGGGCTTTACACCGACGGAGTTTGTCGGACTCGATAATTTCAGACAGGTCTTATCGGATACGAACTTTACGGCAACACTGAAAAACACCATTGCATACGTAGGCTGGTCATTTTTGATAGGTTTTCCTCTGCCGTTTGTATGTGCGGTTTTAATGAATGAGTTGATACACGGTCAAAGATATTTTAAGCTCACCACATATCTGCCGGTTATTATTCCGAGTATTGCAACGTCAATGATTTGGAAAATGGTGTATATGAACGGAGAGGGCGGACTTTTAAATATGCTTAGATATTCAATGGGATTGAGCCCGATAGATTGGCTTGGAACAAAAACTCTTACGATACCGCTTATTGTTATATCCATGTCATGGAACGCATTCGGCTCTACATTGATTATCTATTTGGCATCACTGCAGAGTATCAATCAAGAGCTTTATGAGGCTGCAAGACTTGACGGCGCAGGTTTTTTCAGCAGAATTGTTCATGTGCTGCTGCCGCATATGAGAGGTATATTGCTTCTTAACGGAATAAGGCAAATTATAAGCGTATTCAATGTTACGGAGCAGCCGCTGGCAATGACGGACGGCGGACCGAACGGAGCGTCAATGTCACTGGGATTAACTAACTATTTTTATGCATTCAAATACAGTCAATACAATAAATCCATGGCATTGGGTGTAATTACGTTTGCGCTTTTACTGGTGTTGACATTCGTATATTTTGCACTGGATAAACGCATGGAAGAATAGGAGGGATAACCGATGTTAAAAAAAGCAAAGCTAAAGGGCTTTAATGAAAAAACAAACGGTCTTTTGAATTTTTCGGACTTAAGAAAACCGCAGTTTAAGCTTTTATACTGGTTTATTTTTGCGTTTATGTTTTTAATAAGCCTTATATGTCTGCTTCCGACTGTATGGGTGGCATTATCGGGCTTTAAGTCGGCTCAAGAGATGTATGCTGTTCCGCCGACTTTCTTCCCTGAGAGTATTGATTTGGGATTGGTGCCGGCAATTTTGAAAAAGGTAAATGTTTTTAAGTATTTCGGTAATTCGATTATGCTTATTATAGGCTGCTTGGCGTGTGATATTATAATAAACGGTTTATCGGGATATGTATTATCCAAAATCAGACCGTTAGGTTCTAAACTGATAGAAACAGCCGTATTTTGGACTATGCTTTTACCGAGTGTAAGCATGGTGCCGCTTTACATTACTTTTATGGATGTTCCGGGGATACATATAAGCTTATCAGGCAGTTATCTTCCCATTTGGCTGATGGCGGGTGCAAATGCGTTTAATATACTTCTTTTCAGAAACTTTTTTAACGGAATACCCACGTCATATCTTGAAGCGGCAAAAATTGACGGATGTACGAATTTAGGGATTTTCAGCAAAATTATATTACCGCTTTCAAAGCCTATTATAATGGTTGTAACAATATTCAGCGTGACCGGAACATGGGCTAACTTCTTGTGGTCGTATCTGATATTGGGAAATACGGAAAAAGAACCTGTTTCGGTTATGCTTTACAAATTTTCGATAGGAGGACTTCCGAAAAACGAATATATGCTTCTTATAATACTTTCGGTTGTTCCGATGATTATTATATATTTTATATTCTCAAAGCATATAATGGGCGGTTTGAATATGAGCGGAATCAAGGGTTGAATATATAATATTTCAGAAAAAGGAAAAGGTGTATACGGTGATAAATAAAGCGCAATGGATAAAATCAAAGGAAGATTTTAACGGAGTATGTCCTACCTTCTTTAAAACGATAATGATTGACGGAGAGGTCGAAAAGGCTGTTGTTTCAGTTACGGCAACGGGAGTATATGAATTGTACGTAAACGGCACGAGAGTAAGCAACTATGTTCTTGCTCCGGGATGGACAAACTATGAAAAACGCCTTCAATACCAGTCTTATGATCTGATTACATATCTCCAAAAGGGGGAAAATCTTATAGAGATTACAGTAGGCAGCGGATGGTATTTGAGTTGTATAAAAATGGGGAAGAATAAAAGGACGTATGTGCCGTCACCGTGCGTGATTGCAGATATTGAATTGCTTTTAAACGGCAAGAAAAAGAATATCTATTCTAATTCATCATGGGGAGTAAAGCAAAGTAAAATTCTTCACTCCGATATATACGACGGCGAAATTTATGATGCAAATTTCGAAGGCATAAGCTGCGAGGCGGAAAAAATTGTTGCTAATAAAGCAGTGCTTATTCCGCAGGAGGGAGAAATTATCTGCGAGCATGAGCATCTCAAGCCTGTCGATGAATTTATTACCCCAAAGGGAGAACGTGTAATTGATTTCGGGCAGGAAATTACGGGGTACGTGGAGTTTTCGGGTCGGGCAAATAAAGGAGATGAGGTTTCGCTGTCGTTTGCCGAGGTGATGGACAATGACGGTAATTTTTATAACAAAAATTACCGAAGTGCAAAGTGTATTTATAAGTATATATGCAAGGACGGAGAGCAATCCTACAAGCCGCATACAACTTTTTACGGCTTTAGGTATATACGAATTGATTCAGCACCCGATAATACGTCTAAAGATGCGTTCACTGCCATTGTGGTTTGTTCCGACATAAAAAAGACAGGTACTCTTAAAACGGATAATAAATATGTGGATAAGCTTTTCAGAAATATTGAGTGGGGACAAAGAGGGAACTTTCTTGATGTCCCTACCGATTGCCCTCAGCGTGACGAGCGGCTGGGATGGACAGGAGATGCACAGGTGTTCATTAAAACCGCAACTTATCAGTATGATGTAAAAAAATTCTTTGCAAAATGGCTTGAAGATATGCAGTCGGAACAGCGAAATGACGGACTTATTCCTAAAATCATACCCGATGTATACTGCGATTCGATAAACGGGCATAATACATCGCCTGTGTGGGGTGATGCGGCGGTTATCTGTCCGTGGGTTATATACGAAACATACGGAGATAAAGCTCTGTTAAAGAAACATTATCCGATGATGAAGAAATGGATTTCATACGTTGACAGCGTAACCGATGATGAGGATTTGTGGACAGGGTACGAGTCTTTTGGCGATTGGTTGGGCATTGATGCGCCGGAAGGCTCTTATATGGGATTGAGCGACAAGGATTTGATCGCAAGTGCATATTATATTCATACATTGTCATTGATGAAAAAAGCTGCAAAGGCAATCAAATCTTCGGATTGTGAATTTTTTGAACATAAATATGATAGAAGCAGAAAGGCATTTATAAACCGTTTTACCGAATGTAAAACACAGACAGAATATGCGCTTGTACTCAGATTTAACATCACAGACAGAAAAGAGGAGTATGCAAAGCGTCTTGCCGAGATGATTCACCAAAACGGCGATTGCCTGACAACAGGGTTTGCCGGAACGCCTCACCTTATGTTTGCGTTGAGTGAAAACGGACAGATTGACACTGCATATAAGCTCCTTTTGCAGGATAAATACCCGTCATGGCTTTATTCCGTCAAGAACGGTGCGACTACAATTTGGGAGCATTGGGACGGTATCAAGGAGGACGGAACATTTTGGAGCGAGGATATGAATTCCTTTAACCATTATGCGTACGGTGCGATTGCCGAATGGGTATATTCAGTTGCGGCGGGCATAAAAATAAATGAAAATGGTATTGTAATAAATCCGCATCCGAGCAAGGCGTTGGAAAGTCTTACGGCTGAGTTTGAATCAAGATTTGGCAGAGTCGTTTCAAGCTGGAGATATGAGGGTGATAAGGCGGTAATCAACATTGAAATTCCCGTCGATTGTCCCGTTATTATAAACGGAAAGGAACAGTATTGCCAAAAGGGAAGTTATACGTTTACGGTTTAAGCTGAAACGTCATTCAGGAAAGAGGTGAATTTATGAAAATAACATTTTGGGGTACGAGTCACGGTCTGCCGGAAAAAGGGCGTCATTGCTCCTGCACCATGATTGAAATAAATGATAATATCTATTTTATCGATGCCGGAGCACCGCTTGCCGATATAATGGTAAATAACGATATACCGTATGAAAAGGTAAGGGCGGTGTTTATAACGCATTCGCACCTTGACCACTGTGACGGAATGCCGCAGTTTATTACTATGGAAAAGTGGTTTTTCAAGGATTGCGGTACACAGTTTTATTTGCCGGATAACGTTTTGTACAACGGACTTAAACCCATTGTTTCAGACAGACCGGAGATGTCCAACAATAAAATAAAGCTGCACATTTTTGATGAGGGTGAGTTTTATGATGACGGGATAATAAAGGTTGAGGCGATTAAGACCGAGCATTTAAAAAATGTCAATCTTCCGTCATTTGCTTTTAACATTACCGCGGGCGAAAAATCTTTACTGTTTACCGGAGATTTATCGGATGACTTTCAGGATTTCCCCAATATAGCCGAAATAAAGGATTTTGATCTGGCGGTATGCGAATTAACGCACTTCAGCATCGAAAAAGCAATTCCGAGATTGAATAAATCAAAGATAAAAAAAATTGTTTTTAATCATGTCAGAGATGATAAAATCGAGCTTTTAAACCGAAGCAGAGACTCTATGATACATGATTATTGTATCGCAAGCGACGGATATTTTATTAAAATATAGGAGGATAAACAGACAGATGGCAGTGATGAGCGAAATAGCCAGGTTCTTTGATACAATAAAGTAAAAAAACAATCATGATGACGTCCTTGATACTTCCGTCGGTGATTTGGTATATGAGGATAAATGTTCGGGTGCATCAAAACATAAATTTTGATGCACCCGATTTTAATGTGTTCCAAAATGTCTGAAAGCATAAGTATTATGCCTAAAAAAATATATACAGAAAATTAAAATAAATATATAATCAAGATAACTTCCAAAATAATTTTATTTCGTTGTTTATAATATTTATCTTTATGCTGAGTGTGAGCAAGGTCGGAAATAATAAATTTACACCGGTGGGTAAAGTTATACGACAGCGGCAAAATCAAAAAAAAGAAAGGGTGTTGTAAAAATGCGAAAAAGATGTTTTAGTATAATTTGTACGATAAGTATGATTATGTCCATGATTTCAATGGCTGTTCCTGCCACCGCAGCAAAAACCGGTGTGGTAACGTATACAGAAACATTTGAAACGGGAGTGTTTTCGCCAAGCTCAAACGGATATAAAAAAAAGCAGCTGGCAAATTCATGGAATATTTATATTGCTGACGGTGAGATCGATTCTACAACCTTCAGCGGTAAAACGGTTCTGAAAAAGAATCATAGTTCTGATACGAATTTTGTATACTTTGATAATTTTTCCGCACCGTTAATTGATTATTCGTTCGATGCCTATATTACAAATTCCGAAAACGGAACGGATTTGCGTATGTATTCGCATGATGCCACTCTTGTTTTTACGCAGACGGTTACGGTGTCAAACCTTAAAGCGTATATATCAAATGCAAGCCCACAAAAAACCATTGAAACGGGGAAATGGAATAACTACAGAGTGGTGGTTGATTCGGTAAAGGGAATTGAATATCTCTATGTAAACGATGAATTTGTATGCTGCAATCATAGTGCATTTCAGTCAGAGCACGATGTTTCAAACGGGTTAGTAGATGCAAGAGTGCAGGTTCCGTCAAATGCGGATGTATATCTTGATAATTTCAAGCTTACAACGTATTCAAGCGAATCCAAGGGAATTGCATCGCTCGGTCATTATTATGAAAACTTTGATGACGGGAGTGTTGACGGCAGGATCGGCTGGGGAGCGGTGAAAGAGATTTCAGACAAGTATTATTGCGGCGACAGCGGCAAAAGCTGGAAAATGACATCATCTTCATCATCAAACGGACAACTGAATATATTCTATCAATCATTACGTGTCGGTGCACCGGGAAAAACGGAGGTTGCCTTTGATTTGTTTTTTGAAACAATAACAGGAAATGGCAAGCTTGTCACTACATATAACACAGGTACAAGTTGGGCGTCGAATCTGTCCGCTGCTGCGAGTAACGGAGAAATTGATTTTTACGGAGTGAAAATACTTCCGAAAACGTGGTATCATTTTGTTTTCCGATACAATGGGGAAAAATCTATTGAATTATTTATTAACGGAATGCCCGTATCTGTAATGACGGGGCAGGAAAAAGGATTTGTGCGTGCGCAGGTGAAATTTGACCAGGGTAAAACAAGCGGTTATGATAACATTTACCTCGATAATGTTATGGTTACGGATTATTCGTATTCTCCGCAGCCGTTTGAAAGTGATAAATATCAGATATTGCCGTCGGCAAAACAGATTAAAACATACAGATACACAACGTCAAAGACGTTTTTGAGTAATATAGAGGTTGAAGACGGCAATAGCATGGTTTTGAGGAATGAATCGGGTGAAATCGTCGGTGAGGAAAGCAGCATTGAGCCGGGGATGGTGCTGGAATGTGTAGAAGATTCTACGGGTAATGTTTTGGACGAATACAGCATTGTATTGTTTGACAAGCTGATTGATGAAAACTTTGACAACTATGAGAATATAAAAATGTATTACGGAGGTCAGACCTCTGTAGGAAGCTGGTCAATGGGTATGCCGCCCATGCTTGACGGTTACGGAGACGGGAAATATGCGTATTTTGAAATTACGGATAACCCCAAGGGCGACGGTAAAGCACTGCGCAGCTACAGCAATGGAAAATATAATTCGGGGGTGCAGTATCAAATCAACTGCATATACTCAAAAACGGTAGACCCGACCGTAATAGGCTCAAAGTTTGTGCTTAGGGTTTCCGATTATATTAAGGACACAAATACGAATATTCACCAGCTGGCAAGATGGAACAAAAAAAGCACCTCATCAGATAGCGGATTGATAAAGATGCTTACCTGTGACGACGGATATTTATCGGTTATAGGTGAGACTGCGGGCAAATGTGCATTGGGAGAGTGGAATGATATTTTCATGTTCGGAGATACCGATACGGGGCAAGTAGTGGTATATTTGAACGGAATGCAGGTTTATAACAAAATAAACAGCCATGTTTCCGATATAAAAGAATTTACCCAATTCAGAGCTGCGCATCAGATATTTAAGGAAAATAATATTTCGGATGCATATGTGGATAATTTTGAGGTTTACGGAGTGGGCGAGCTGACGGAGGAATTAATCTCAAGCGTTGAGCTGGGATTATCGTCTGAAAAATACACAGTAATCAGTAAAAACATCAACGGCTTCTACGGTGACACGGCTCTTGAGGTGAAGAATAATGTAACGTATCCTCAGGGAGCAGTGGTTGAGGTATATAATTCCGACGGTACAAAGGCAGCTGATAATACCGAAGTGAAATCGGGAATGTATTTAAGACTTACCGGTAAGGACGGGAGGGCGTATGTAGATTATTTCTTTGATGCTGCAAGGTATAAGGTTGAAAGCTCTGAAATAATGGTAAACGGACTGCCCAATATTGATAAATTCGGTGTCGGAAAAGTCGGGGCAAATGTAGTTATCGAAAATTATTTGTCTGAAAATATACCGGTAAACGTAATGATAGCACAGTATTCAAATTCAGGGATACTGTGTGGATTGAACAGCGAAAAGAAGCTGTTATCAAAGGGCAGCAACACCGTAATTGCGGAGCTTGATGCAGATAAATCAAACGGTACATATGTAAAATCCTTTGTGTGGTCCGATGAGTGTGTACCGATGTGCGAATCAAAAACAAAGGAGGGATACGGAACTGAAATGGAAAGCGTATCTTTTACGTATCCGGGATATGTATACAAGGCTGTAACATTCAGCTTTGATGACCTAAATCCGAATGATGTAACGGTTATGGATATTTTCTCAAAATACGGAGTAAAAGCGACTTTTAATCTTGTGACAAACAGATTCTCAAATTCCGACTCGCCGTATTCACCGGATCAAGTCAGAAGTCAGTATGAGGGGTTTGATACAATAAGCCATTCGTATTCTCACCCGCATATGTACTTAACAGAAAAGCAGGTAATAGACGGAACCGAAGTAGAGCCTATGACATATGACGAGGTTATTTATGAAATTGACAGAGGACAGCAGGATATGCTTTTGCTGAACGGAAAGGACGCTATCGGATTTGTGTGGCCGTATCATATGCCGTCGGAAAGGGCAGATTTTGACGAGATAATGAATCATATCAAAAATGATACGTCAATTAAATATGCAAGACCGATTAAAACCACGGGGAAATTCACATATCCCTCAGACTGGTATAATTGGGAGCCTACTTGTCATCATGATCAACTGCCGAATTATCTGGAGCGGTTTAATAGTACGGAGCCGAACGGTGAAATGCTTCTGTTGTCGGTATGGGGACACGCAAACGAATTTAATTCTGCGTATAAGCCTACCGAAACAAAGGTAAGATTCGACGAATTAGAGGAGCTGTGTAAGATACTTGCCGAACATGACGAAATATGGAAGGCAACAAATACGGAAATTTATTTGTACAAGACGGCGGTTGATAATGCTGTTGTAGACTATAATGCCGGAACTGTAACAAATAATTCCGATGTTGCCATATATGCCGTTGTGAACGGAAATAAGGTTGAAATTCCGCCCCAAAGCGTGTATTCGATTAATCCGACAACTGTTGCTTGTTGGGGCGACAGCCTAACATACGGAGAGGGTACATCGAATCCGTCCGTTGAATCATATCCTGCCGTGCTTGAGGAGCTGACGGGGCTTAATGTTGAAAACATGGGAGTCGGAGGCGAAACCTCGACAACGATAGCCGCAAGATGCGGTGGTGTGAATATGCTTATTGATGAGGCAGTCACAATTCCGGAGGACAGAACACCCGTGTCGATTACATTCAGCGCATATAATAAAGACGGCTCATATGCCGGACATATTGCACCGAGAAATACAAATCTCGGAGGATGGACGCCATGTGTGATTTCCGGTGTTAAAGGGAAATTAAATATAGAAATACAGGACACATGGCCAAGGACGGTGAAATCGGCTTCCTTTGTCAGAGATGAGAACGGATCGTCAACAAGTGTTCAAAAGGGAACAAGAATATATCCCTCATCACTCAATACGATGGCAAATGCCGACATTAACATATATTTTACCGGTACAAACGGTGGTTGGGACAGCGAAAATACGCTGCCGAACGAGGATAAGGCAGACAGCCTTGTTGAGATAACCGATAAAATGATAGCCGCTGCAAAGAATCAGGATAAGTATATTGTTATCGGATTGATAAGAGGCGGTAAAACAGACACGGAAAAAACCGACCTTGCCTTGCAGAAGGCATACGGAGAGCATTATCTGAATGTCAAGGAATACCTTGCCTCCGAAAAAGCGTTGGCAGATGCAGGTATCACGCCGACCGATGTAGACTTGCAATATATATCGGCAGGAAAAATACCAGTTTCATTACTGCATACGGATCTCGGTCATCTGAACAGTAAAGGGTATAGACTTATGGCTGAAAAGGTATACGAGAAGATGAAAGAACTCGGATACTGTAATTGATATACATCCCTTGTTATACGCATCGGATACGTTATGTGATTAGTATAACATTACCATAATAAATGTTCCAAATGTCTGAAAACATAAGTAATATGTCTAAAAAAATATATACAGTAAATCAAAATTAATATATAATCAAGATAACTTAAGTCGGACAAAAATAATTTAATACCGTTGTTTATATAATATTTATCATTGCGGTGAACATGAATAAGGTCGGAAATAATAAATTCACACTGCAGAATAAGATTATACGGCGGCGGTGAAATTTAAACAAGAAAGGAATGTTAAATATGAAAAAAATTATTTCAACTGTTATGGCACTGTCGATCGCTGCTATGTCTTTGGCTGCGGTAACTCCGGCTCATGCTGCGGTGATGATGCATGATGATTTTAACAATGTTCAAAGTAAAACAGGTTTGTACTATAGCGACGGAACAGGAAATAGAACCAATACAACTTGGGAACAGGCTGAAGTTGGCGGCGAAAGGGTGCTGAAAGCAACTGTCGGGAATTTTGAAACGCAGACGTTTGAGGGCTTAAATAATACAGATAAGGTAATGGCAGAGAGTGAAATTGGATTTCCGGCGTCAAATGTTGCCCTTTATGCAGGAATATGCCCTGTGGGATATTCGCGCAAGTTTAATAACGGTATAAAATTTCAGGGCAATAACGGGACTATGTATATTAACGGAGGGGTAGTAGATAAGTCGTATTCATCGTCTAATGCTTATGTATGCCAAAAAGAAAAATTATATAAGGTTGGATTTGTATATGATAAATCTGCCGGTAATGTTAAATATTATATTATAGGAAATGATAATTCAACTTTTACGAAAACAGTAACATTTACAGGCGAATATTTACAAGGTGTTACGCTGTACATCGCAGGAGATGCAAACGTTAACGGTTCGGCATACTGGAATTACTTAAATGTCGATTCTGCTGAAAATATGGCTGTTTCCGCTGTAAGTCCGGCAAACGGAAGTGTTGATGTTTTAACCACCGACACTATAAATGTTGATTTTAGCAATGTAATAGATCCCGAAAATAAGGGAACTGTTGTGCTGAAAAAAGCCGACGGCACGGAGGTTTCGACAACGGTAAGCACATATAACGGAAGAAGACTTGTTGTTAAGCCGTCCTCTGCGCTCGATGCAGGAACAACGTATACTCTTGAGGTTTCGGGAACAAAGGATTTGCTCGGCTCAAGTGCGAGTGCAAATACAACCTTTACAACCGCAAGCCCGTATCACGTTCATTATAATTTTGATAATGTAACCCCAAAAAGCGGTCAGTATTTTTCACAGAGTACAGGTAACGCTGCAAATATGACATGGTCACAGGCTGAATTTGGCGGTGAACAGGTACTAAAGGGTACTGTTTCGGCTTCTCAAGAAGCTTTAAGCTGGGAAAATCTGCCTAAAATGGATAACGTTATTGTAGAGATGGAGGCCGGTCTGCCGTCGACGAATGGTGCTGCGCAGCTTGGATTGAGGCCGATAGGCTACAGCCGTAAATTTGCCACAGGCATCAGAATTGAAGGTAATTATATCACGATTAATAGCGCCCCAATTCCGCAAGGGGGCGGTAGTGTTACAGCAAAGAAAGATAAACTCCACCGAATAGGCTTCGGATACGATAACGTAAATGGAAAGCTTATGTACTATTTTATAGATGATAACGGACAAACGATAGTTCAGGAAAGTACAATTAAATTAGAGGGTGACTATCTTCAGGGTGCCGGTATATTCTTAAAAGGTAACAGTACATCTGCAATGTCGGCATATTATAACTATCTGAATATTGACAGAGATGAGGGACTTGAGGTAAAGAATGTAGCCGTAAATGGTAGTACCGTTGAGGTGGAATACAATAATGTCCTTATTCCGACAGCGGGCAGTGTTGTATTTAGGGATAAAGCCGGCAACGAAACGGCCGGTACGTTTACGACATATAACGGAAATATATTAAAAACATCAATCCCGTCAACACTTAAAGGCGGAGTTACATATGATATGGTGATAAGCGGAATAAAGGACGTTGCCGGTGTGGCTGCAAATACGCTGACACGTGAGATAAAGATACCGGCAATAAACGGCTTTGTTGAGGATTTTGAAGCATTTACGGAGGGGACAACATATACAGGCGGAAATGCAAACGTCCAAGTGGGATATACGCTTTTTGCAACGAACGGTTTGGGCGGCAGTATTGAAATGTCTAAGCTTGACGATGAACACGGTATGAGTGCAAAGATGAAGATAGGTAAAGCACTGACCGATACATCGCAAATCTGGATAACAAAGTCTGCCTCAAATGTTCAAAAGGCCGTTGTGGGTTATTCGGCATATATGCCTGTGCCAAGCTCAGATGCGCAAATGATTTTTAGAGTTATGGGACCCAAAACATCTGACAGTAAAGATGCGCTTTCCGGTATTAATTCACTTAAAACAGGAAGAGTATTCTTTAACGGAGAGCCAAGATCATGGTATATGGACGAAACTGCTCCGCGTTGGCATGATGTAAGATTCTATTTGGATTTTGTGAATAACGAGGTTCATTTAACGGTAGACGGATCGTATGTGCGTTCGGATAAGATTGATGTGGCAACAAAGAATATCGCCTCTCTTAGATTATCCGGCAATTACGGAAATAATGAGGACGTGTATATTGATGATATTGTATACTATGACGCATCGGAGCTTAATCCGGTATTCAGTGTAAATAACGGCACTGCAACAGTAGAATTCGGGCAGGAGGTTTCAAATGTAAGCGTAAGCACAACGGAAAATGTAACTACTGTTTCCGAGAGAGGAACAAACCCTGTGGCTGCGTCGTTTGAGGTTGCCGAGGGAACGGTATTATCGATAAGAACACTTGACGGTGTGTTCCACAGATACACATATTCCGGCGGAAGCTTTAAGCGGAGCAATATTGCGTCTGTTGATTATTACGATGCCGAACACAGATATTCGGGTGCTTCATCGCTGACTGATACATTAAATGTTAAGGCAAATATATTGAATAATGACGGTACGGCGACAAGCAGGAAGGCTTTTGTCGCACTGTATGATTATGATACAAAGGCTTTGGTTGCCGTTGATATGAAGGATGTTGAATTTAATGACGGCGAAACGGAAAAGAGCTTTACCTCAACATTTAAGGGTCTGGGACTTGAGGGCAAGCTTGATGAGGGCTCAAAGAGAGTAAGCTCTGTAAAGGTATTTGTATTTGACAGCTTAAGCTCGCTTAACCCCATAGATTCGGCAGTTGTATGGGATTGGTAATAAAATAATAAACGGCGTTGTGTAATGCAGCGCCGTTTAAATTATTTGCATGTTTTCTTAAGCTTGTTTTTGTATTCTCTCGGCGAAAGGCCGGTTTCTCTTTTAAAAAATGAAGAAAAATAGTTTTGGCTCGAAAATGACATAGATTGGCTGATAACGCTGATAGGTATTCCCTGGGCGATATGCTTTTTTATTTCGCTGATTTTCAGCTGGTTAAAATATGTCATAATCCCTACGCCGTGATATGAGTGAAAAACCTGTTTTACGGTGCTTTCGCTCAGGCGGCATTCCTTTGCAATATCCTGCAGCCTTAAGGGCTTATAAACATTTGAATGCAAAACATTGATGATTATATTGTAATATTCAGCCGTTGTGTCATTGTTTCGAGGCTGCATATGGGTACGGATTATATCCAATAACAGCAGCTCCAAATTGTTTTTTATGTATTGCTTTTTTACGGAGTCCTCATCAAAATATTTACATTCTTCGGGAATTATTGCAATATCCAAAAGCTCGTTAAGCTTTATTATTTCCTGGTAAGACAATTGAACGATTGTATTTTGCAATTTATATAAATATTGGCTCGATGAATTAAAAACAATATCAATAATCATTGCGTTTTGATCGTAATCGTTAAAATGATGATGTATTTCTCCGGGAGCATGGAATATCGCCTGCCCGCTTTTTATCTGAAAAATACCGTTAGGGGTTTGAGCTTTTATCTGATTACTCTCAACAAAAAGCATTTCCCATGAATCCTTTTGATGCGGGGGATTATGCTGATTTGAAAAGAAAAGATTTTTAAACATATGCCCCATGGAATCTATATTTATCATAGTATCAAGCGAGAAATTTTTGATATGCACCCCGATCACCTCAATGTCTGAAATAATAAGAAAAATTGTCTAAAAAAATATATACATTTGCCGATAATTATTGTAGAATTATTATAACATAAGATTTATTTAAAGTCAAGACCTTGAAAAGAACATTTTGACTGATTTTATAAATTGCTGTTTGTCTGATTTTAAAACATTATACGAATCGGAGGGATTGCTTTGAACGTAGTAATAAGAGGAATTATCAAGCTTTTCGTTTTGGTTTTTTTGCTGAACGCACATATATATGCTTTTGCAGAGGATGAAGATACCGTTTATTTTCAGGAAAATTTCAATGCCCTTGCAGCGGGTTCTGTTCCGTCGATGCTTGACACATTGGTAAATGAAAAAACGGCAATGTATATCGAGGAGCGGAGCGAAACGGATAAATGTCTTGTTTTGGAGGGTACGGCAAACAACTTGTTTGTGCAAAGCACGTATCGGAGCGCATTGTCGGGGAAAATATATTTTTCGGTTGATCTTGATTTTGCGAAAATCAATCCGAGCGCTTTGATGATAGAGCTGCGTGATTCCGGCGGAAACAGCAACGTGGTTTTACGGTGTCAGAACGGAGTGATACTGGGCGTTGGCAAGACTTATGCGGCAAAGTATATTGAAAACAAGGTCTGTCGAATAGAGTTTGAAATGGATTACGATACGGGAAAGATAAGTATGTGGATAAACGGCAAGCAGGTATCGAAAAACTGTAGTTTGGGAGGCTTGACGGATATGTACTTTGTACGTATTCAGCTTACACAAATATCAAGCTACAGTAAGGTGGGAATAGATAATATACTGCTTCGCAGCGGAATAAGAAAAGAACGGACACAGGCATCAGGAACGGAAAACAAAAATACGGAGAATGAGGTAAAAAAGAAAATGAAAAAGGCAGCGGCATTTTACCGAAACAGAAAAAATGTTATATTTAACGGAGTTAAAACGACTATTGCGTCCGCTCCATTTGAGGAGGGCGGTACGCTTTATATGCCGCTGAAAGAAGTAATGCGCTTGTATTCCGGCTCGGTAAAATACAATGCCGATACAGATACCGTTGAAACGGTTTATAAAAACGATAAATATATACTAAAGGGCGGACAAACGTCAATAATAAAAAACGGAGACACCAAAAGCATTTCAAATGCCGTAAAAATCAAAGACGGAGTGACTTATATTCCGATTGAGTTTTTATGCTCCGTTATTGAAAAGGAAATGTTCATAGACAGGAACAACGGACTTGCGATTATAAGCGATGAAAAGGACTTTATATCATGGGAAAACGATTTGGAGATGTTAAATGAGATAGTAAGTTCGTTTATCTATACGGATTATACATCAGAACAGCTGCTTGATATGCTGGAGGGAAAAAATCCCGATAATGCACATCCGAGGATCATGGCGGGACAGGAGGATTTTGAGAGGATAAAGACGCTTTCGGCAACCGATGAATTTGTGAAAAAAGGATATAACAATGTAATCAATGCGGCGGATAAGCTTTTAAATCAGCCTGCGTCCGTTTACGAAAAATCCGATGGCTTAAGACTTCTGCCTGTTTCAAGAAGAGTTTTGGACAGAGTTGCAAATCTTGCCATGAGCTATAAGCTGACGGGTGAGGAAAAGTATGCCGAGAGGGCGTGGCTGGAGCTGTATTTTGTGACGTATTTCCCGGATTGGAATGAGGTGCATTTCCTTGACACTGCGGAAATGAGCGCAGCATTTGCCATTGGCTATGACTGGCTTTATGATTATCTTGACGATATGCAAAAAGAACGTATGAGAAAAACCATGATCGAATTGGGTTTGAAAAAGGGAATGGACGATTACGAAAAGAATGATAGAAACAGGACATACAGATGGAGCGAGTCTGTACCGCCCAACAACTGGACGATGGTGTGCAACGGCGGTCTTGCGATGTCCGCTATGGCAATAGCAGATGATACGAACGGAGAGGATAAAGAGCTTTGCGGTAAGATTTTGGAAAACGGGTTGATTAATGTAAGGCGAGCACTAACGCTTTTCGCTCCGAGCGGTTCATATTCAGAGGGTGTAAACTACTGGAATTATGCAACGAGGTATTATGTTTTCTATATGAAGTCGCTTGAAACGGCTTTGGGCGGAGATTTGGGATATTTTGACGTTCCGGGCATGAGCAATACGGTGGAGTTTGTCGAGTCGTTAAACGGTCCCACAGGATATTACAATTTCTCTGATGCCGCATCAAATACAGGTGTGCTGCGTCCTGCGCAGATGATGTGGTTTGCGGAAAAACTGAATAAGTATTATTTGGCAAATCCGAGAATAAATGATGTAAATGCAGGCAAACTTACTCCGGAATGGGAGGATTTGATATATTATCCGAAAAATAATAATATTCAAAACGAAAAAATGCCCCTCGATAAATACTCGGATATTGTCGAAACAATAACCATGAGGAGCAGCTATGAGGACGATGCGCTTTATGTTGGATTCCATAACGGTTCAAACAGCGAATCCCATTCGCATCTTGATTTGGGAGGATTTATTATTGATTCTCAGGGACAGAGATTTATAACGGAACTGGGATATGACGATTACAATTTAAAAGGCAGCGTGTATGACAGATACAGGTACCGTGCCGAGGGTCACAACACGCTTGTAATTAATCCCGATGAAAAGCCGGATCAGAAGGTTGACGCAGTGGCAAAGATCATAAAGCATACGGAAAAACCGAGAGGTGCATATGCGATAGCGGATTTGACGTCTGCCTATGATAATGCAGAGAGCATAAAACGAGGCATAATGTTGGAGGACGGCAGAAAGTCTGTTGTGGTTTGTGATGAAATTTCGTTAAAGTCACCGTCCGAGGTGTGGTGGTTTGCTCATACGGAGGCTGATATTGATGTTTCCGATGACGGGAAAACCGCCGTGCTGACAAAGAAAGGCAAAAAATTCAAAGCAACATTGATTTCGGACGGTAGCTTTGAGGCTGTTGATGCAAAGCCTCTGCCGTCAAGCCCTACGGTGAAAGGTCAAAATGAAAATGTCGCTTACAGGAAGCTTGCAATTCATTTGAACGGTTATGAAAAGGGCAGTATAATTGTGAGATTTTCGGATTATTACGATTCATCGGAAGGCCGTGAGGTTCGGGAGCTTTCGGAGTGGGATATTCCCGACGGAGAGCTTGAGTATTCAACTGTAGAGTGGATTCGGATAGACGATAAACCGCTTGAGGGCTTTAAGAAGGATATATATAATTATTCAATTAAAGTACCGTCAAACCAAACAATTAAAAATATTGTCACCTCAGACGGAGATGTGATTGACTTAAGAGATGAAAATAAAACAGACGGGACGGTTTTAATTAATACAGCTAATCAAAATAAGGCTCAAAAGACCTATATCATTACATTTGAAAAGGAGCATTTAATTAATATTCCGGATTGGCTCACAAGAATACCTATAACAAAATACGAAGCAAGCGCAGAGCCGCAGGCGGAAAACAGAGCGGCAAACGCATTTGACAAAAGCTTTGAAACACGCTGGGCAGCTGAGGGGAAATGCAGTATGACAATGGATATAGGACGAGTGCAGCCCGTATTTGGAGTAGGAATTGCATTCTGGAAAGGATATGAACGTGTAAGCCCTGTAAAAATCGAGGCATCTGAGGACGGCATAAATTATACTGTCGTTTATGAGGGAGAATCACAGGGTAATACCGAAGATGTAGAGGTATTTGATACCGGTGATATTAAAGCAAGATATATTAAGGTCAATTTTTACGGAACAAATGTGGGAACGTGGAACAGTATTCTTGATTTGTCTGTGTTAAAGCAAAAATAAAGCCTGTTCGAATATGAAGGGAATTGAAATTATGAAATTTTATAAAAAAACGTTGTTTTTTGCGGCTGCATATTTGATGCTTAACATATGCGGGGTTAATGCGGAAATGACTTCGGAATCGGTTTATTTGGATAACGGCACAATAAGTGCTGCGGAATATGACGGAGAAAACGCTATGATTTCGGGAAGGGTTTCAGTTCCCAATTCATCGGTAACGATTGAGGTGTTGGACGAGGGTGCAGTTTTTGGGAATATAGTAGATAATACATCCTTTAACGCCGCTGCGGAAAAGCTTGCTTACATAAAGCAGGTTGAAACAGATAAGAACGGTAGATACAGTGTATCGTGGAGGTTTTCAAAAACAAGAGAGGGAATTTATCCCGTCAGAGTGTACAGTGCCGCCGAAGACAGAACATATACCTCAAATCTGAAAATAGGAGCATCATCGCCAAAGGTTGATAAAATAAGCCATAGCTATGAAAATTCAAACGGAGAAACGGGTACTGTATCGGCAGATACGCTTGTGATTGAAACGGAGCTTTCGGAAAACAGCGGAAAAGCAACAGCCGCAGCTGTTATTGTCGCTCAGTATGATGAGAAATCCGGGAATCTGCTTTGCGCCGATTATATGGAGCAAAAGATTTTCGGCAATGCAAAAACATTAATCACGGCAAGAACAAGGCTGTATTCCGGTGCAGGATATATTAAGGTGTTCGTGTGGGATAATGTAAACGGAATGCACCCGGTCGGTGAGAGCGTAGGCTTTGATGTGGCTGTGCTTGTTCCGCCGAATGGACAGGATATTTATGAGGATATGCTGAAGCATTTGGGAGAGGAAAACGTACATCCGAGGATAGTTGCCTCAGAGTCTGATTTTGATAACGTACTGTATAAGATACAAAATAATACCGTAATAAAGAAAGAATATGAGCAGTTTAAAAAAGCTGTTTCGTACTTTGAAGGCTCGGGAGATGTGTCGTATGATATGGTCAGCGGTGCCATTTTGTCAAATTCCAGAAAATTCAAGGATATTATGATGATGTACGGAATGATGTACAAAATAACAGGAAATACGTCGTGGGCGGAAAAAATGTGGAGACAGATTGAAATTGTTTCAAACGATTTTCCGGATTGGAATCCGAGCCATTTCCTCGATACTGCCGAATTGGCATACGGCTACGGACTGGCATACGATTGGTTATATGATTGGTTATCCGATGAACAAAAGGCTCTTATGGCGAGGACGGTCAATGAAAGAGCATTTAAACCGATTATGGATGACTATCTTGAAAATCCGGACAGAAAGAGAACATTTTACTGGTCACGTCCGGTTAATTCAAATAATTGGAATTTGGTATGCAATGGCGGTGTTATGTGTGCGGCACTTGCGTTTTTGGACAATGAAAGTGTAGGTGAAGCTGCCAAAACGATTCTTACCTGCGGAATGAAAAATATTACAAACGGAATAGAATTATACGAAAAGGACGGAGATTGGGAAGAGGGAATAACGTATTGGTGCTATGCCTCGTCATATCTGGGTAAGTTTATGACCTCGCTTGAAAATACGGCGGGAACAAAATATGGCTTTACTTCTCTCGGAGGTATTGAAAAAAGCTTTGATTTTATCAGGGCAATGCAGGGAGCGACTCAGCCGTTTAATTTCCATGACAGCGAGGACAGCATTGTAAATCAAGGCACCGTATACTGGTTTGCGCATGAATATAACAATAAGCAAATGCTTGCTTATACAAGGCAGGAGATAATGTATAAATACAGTTGGTCTGACATTTGGGAGCTTTTATGGTATGACGGAAGCTGCGAAGATACAAAGATCGAATTTCCGTCCGATTATATCGGTGCAAAAATCGGAACGGTAACAATGCGCAGCGGCTCCGAAAAAACAGATACATATGTCGGATTTCATAACGGAAGCAATAATGTTTCTCACAGTCAGCTTGATGCGGGAACGTTTGTTATTGATTCACAGGGTGAAAGATTTGTAAAGGATTTGGGAAAGGATAGCTATGATTTGACACCGAGATTCGGAGTATACAGAAATCGTGCCGAGGGTCATAACACGCTTGTGATAAATCCGTCATCGAAAAACGACCAAAACAGCCTGGCACAATGCGGTATAACAGGGCATGGCTTTTCGGATACATCATTTGCGATAGCTGATTTGACCGATGCATACATAGATTATGCAAATTCCGTAAACAGGGGAATAATGCTTACCGATAGCAGAAGTGTTGTTATAGTCAAAGATGAATTGAATTTAAAAAATGAAAGTGATGTGTATTGGTTTGCGCATACGGATGCTGAGGTGTCGATTTCCGATGATAAAAAAACAGCTGTGCTGGAACTTAACGGAAAGTATATGCAGGCCGGAATTTTAGGCGACGGCGAATTTGAAATTATGGAGGCGAAACCGTTTGAAACATCGCCTGTTATTGAGGGTCAGGCGGAAAACAGCGGAGTTAAATTGAGTATTCATTTAACGAATTATAAAAGCGGTACAATCGAGGTGGGTTTTGCGCCGATTAATTCGCCCGGAGAGAGATATTCTTTCACCAAAACAAACGCCCTTAACGAATGGCGATAAGCTGTTTTGAAAGTGGTCAAATATTATAACGGAGGTATAAAATAAATGAGCAGAAAGATAAGAAAGGCAATATCAATAAGCTTTATTTCGGCTATGGTATTAGCTGCCGTAAATTTAAATGTATCGGCAGCCGGATTTAAGTGGCCGACGGTGTACGATATGACGCAGAACAGCTTTTCATTTGATAATATAGCAAATAAATGCACAGAAGAGGGACATATAAATGTTGGGTATTTTGCCGATCCGGAGGATGCGGAAAATACGGTAATAGGAATACGTAAATGTGCATCAACCGGAAAATATGCCGATATGCGTGCCGTTATGAATTATACTGAGTCAGCGGTTATGTATGAAACCGATATATACAGAACAAGCATGAACGGAGATTTTGAAATAAAAATGTTTGCAAATACAGGCGGAGCAAGCGGAAATAATGTAAGTCTGTTTAAAATGGATACCTCGGGCAACGTATATGCGGGAAGTAAAAAGGTTTCATCGTATATGGCAAATACTTGGTACAGGATAAGAATTAAATCAAACAGGGAAAAGACATATCATGAAATTTACATAAAAACCAAAGACGATGATAACTATACATACTTAGGCTATGCAGGAAATAAGGAGCTGGGCTTTACGAGCGACTTATATATTCATTATTACATGAATAACAAGTCGGACAGCTTTACGTATTTTGATAATATGTCATGGACGCTGCTTGACAATGACTTAAATAAAAAGGTTAGGTATGATTTTAACGATGTTTCAAGCGTATCGGGAAAATATATGGAGCTTGCAATCAATTCAAATAATATGGAATGGAGCAGCGCATCCTTTGGCGGCGAAACAACGCTTAAGGCAAAGATGAATGAAACAGCCGACATGGAGGTTTACAACTGGGAGGATATTCCCGATATGGAGAGGGTGTATGTTGAGGCAAGCATGGGCTTTGACTCGGGTACGGACGAAAAGGTAAATCTCCCGTTCCAGTTCGGTATAAGACCGGTATTTGCTCAGGCGGACGGAACAAAGGGAGCGGAGAGCAGAAACAATATGTCGGACGGAATACGGTATGCGTATTCAAGGCATATCTTACTTGAGGGGGTAACTTTAGCAAAAGCCGAGGGTGCGTCTATTTCAAATAATATCCTATACAAATCAGGTTATGTTTATGATAGGGAAAAAAGCATATTTAAAGCATATTTCATTGCGGGAAACGGCAAAACGTTTGTGTGTGATGTGTCCGAAAATCAATATGTGCGGGATAAGCGGTATCTGGCGGGTATAAAGCTGTATCAAAGATCAAAAGGAGATTACAAGACGGGTGCCGGGTATTATGATTATTTGTATATTGACGAAGCAGATTCAATGAGTGTAGAATCTGTATCGCCGTCAAATAACGAAACGGAAGTCAGTCTGAACCCCGAAATTAAGGCAGAGTTTAATTATGTAATAGATCCTGATTGCATCGGAAATGTATCCTTAAAGGATTCGGTGGGAAATGAGATTGATATTAATGCCGAGATATACGGCAAATCAATTATTATTACGCCTGTCAATAAGCTTAACGGCTCAAAAGCCTATACTGTTGAAATAAGCGGCATAAAGGATCTGCTGGGTCAGGAATCAGAGCCTTTTACATCGTCATTTATGACCGGAAGTGCAGTAAAAATGGAAAGCGTTATGATTAACGGAGGAGATACATTGATAAACGGCAACAACAATATTGTGTGCAGCTTATCTTCAAATGACGGTGACAATCACAATGTAACGGTTATGGCGATGGCATTTGATAAAAATACCAACGAGCTTTTGTCGTGGAAGGCTGTCAGAGGCAGTGTCGGCAATGATAAATCCTACAGTGTCGGATTGGATTTTGATACAAGCGGATTTTCGGATTATGATGTGGATATTTACGTATGGAGCGGTCTGGGAACCATGAAACCGTATTCAAAGGTGAAAACCTTCAGTACTAATTAATCGGTAAAAGAGGTTGTATTTATGCGAAAATTTATATTGGGATTTGTAATATGCTCTGTTATGGCGAATCAGTGCTCCGTCTTTGCGGCGGAACTGAATAATCCCGTATTTAACAGAGATACACAAATGATTATAATAAGCGGAAAGGCGGAGAAAAATTCCGATGTTACTGTAGAAACGCTGCGCTACGGAAACGTCGAAATAACCGATGATGTTTTAACCGATGATTCTATAGTTTATATAAAGCAAATACAAGCAAATGAGGATGGCTGCTACAGTGTTTCTTTTCCGGCAAAATACGGCACCGGTCAATACAAGGTCAGAGTGTATGCGGCGGCCGATGACGAATACTTTGAAAACGATGATTTATTCGTCTTTTCGGAGTTGGATATAAATGAACTGATAGATAAAATTGCGGCTATAGATAACCTTGACGATATTCATATAATTATCGATGAGAATACCGTAAAAATTCTCGGTCTTGACGTGTCAAAAATCACCGATATGGACGCAGCCGCACTTAATGAGCTTTATGTCTGCTTGCTGAATGAAAAAAGAGAAAGTGCTCAGACAGCAAATGTTGATGATATTCAAAATTTGATTGATGCGGCATATTTGCTGTACACAATCAATAATGCGGGCGGCAATGAGTCTTTAAAGGGTATTGTTGAGGGGAATGAAGATATACTGAAGCTTGATGCGTCTTGTTCAATGGAGTTGTATTCCGATACAAATATATATGATGATAAAAGAAAGAATAATATGCTTTCTAAATTAGCGGAGAAGAAATATTCAACGCTGAAGGAATTTAAAAAAATCTTCGGCGAACAGACTCTACTGTATTCGCTTTACGCACAGAGCAGCTATCACACCATAGAAACGATACTGGAGCAAAGTCATATAATAAAACAATATGATTTGCCAAAGTATAATGCGTTAAAAGACAAAACATCGGTATTGAAAAATATTAATGCCTGCAAAGAACCTTTCAAAACAGTGCAAGAATTGGTATCGGCTGTTGAAAATTGGTCAAACGGCGGAAATTCACAAGGCGGCGGAGGAACGGGGCACACGTCGGGCGGCGGAGGCAGTTATACCTCGAGCGGCGGAAAAACAGTCGTGTCGGTACCGTCCGCAACAGAAAAGCCGAGTGATGTCAAGCACGAGTATTTCAACGATATATCGGATTTTGAATGGGCAAGCACCGCAATTTATTATCTTAGGAATAAAGGGATTATTGCCGGAAGAGAAGAGAACAGCTTTTTTCCCGGAGATAACATAACAAGGGAAGAATTTCTCAAGCTTTTGGTTAAGGTCTCCGACGCACTTCCCGCCGAGGCGGCAATTAATTTTAAAGATGTCGATCATAATGATTGGTATTACGGCTTTGTTTCGGCAGGCGTAAGCATGGGGATTGTAAAAGGAAAGAATGACAATATATTTGGCATAGGAGAATTTATAACACGTGAGGATATGGCGGTTATGGCAGGCAGATTGATTGAATATTTGCAAATTGATTTGCCGTACGGTGAAAGCGTATTTAAGGATTACGACAATATTTCGGAATATGCAAAAGAATATGTTTCCAGACTCTGCAAAAACGGAATAGTAAACGGTGTCGGAGATAATGAATTTGCGCCTAAACTGTATTTAAACAGAGCATCTGCCGCAAAAATAGTGTATGAGATAGATAAACTGATACAAGAAAACAAGAAGGGAAGATAATAATGATAAGAAAAATTATTATTAATATGCTTTTAATTGCCTGTATATTGAATTTATCTGCGGCATTATGCTTTGCGCGTGAGGATACGGAATTCGATTACAAAAGGGAAACGCTCACCGGTTTGGGTATAATATCCAAAGAGGTTGATGCGGAAAGCTTTGTAACGAGAGGAGAGTTTATCGATATAGCGGTGCGTCTTAGAAATGCGGAATGTGCGGACGGAGAAAATATCGTATTTGAAGATATTTCAACGGATTACGAATATTATCACAGCATTCAAGTTGCCGCGCAATACGGTATAATTCAAGGTGACGGAGCACGAGTTAATGCAGGCGGCGTAATCACGGCGTCGCAGGTGCAGACCATTCTTTTAAGAGTACTGGGATATACTTCTCTTGATCAAAAAAGTATTGATTTCATATCCCAAAAAATAAACAGCCCGTATATTAAATCCGGCAATTATGAAATGACGTGGAATATGGCAATCAATGCGGTCTACGATGTGCTTGATGTTGAAACCGTAACGCCGATACCGTATGGCGGAAATGTTCACTACGATACAACAGGCAGACGACTGCTTGAAGATTACCACGATATATATTTTGATGAGGGAATTGTCGAGGGAGTAGGAGAAACACTTCTCACCGGCGAGTCAAAAACAGGAGGTCAAACGGCAACGATAAACGGGAAACGGTATTGCTGCGATGACAGTAAGATGAGAGGTTTTCTGGGTAAGAGAGTAAGATTTTACTATAAGCTTGCCGATGAACGCATAGTATTTATAAGGGAATATAAAAACGATGTACTGCTGCTTGACGGAGAAAGTATAGAATCGTATAAAGACAATCAAATAGGCTATGAATATAACGGAAAAATCAAATATGCTAAAATAAGTATAAATGCCGATATTGTTTATAATGACAGATTCAGCAAATCGATTGATGAAAAAGATATTACCTCCGAAAATGCTTCTGTTGTATTAACGGACAATGATTCAGACGGGTATTTTGATGTTATTGATGTAAAAAAATATGACGTGGGAATCGTGGACGGCACGGATAATGAAGGTTGGATAAATTTAAAATATCCTATCGGAGATAAGCTTAAAATAAAGCCGGACGATATTACAGATGAAAGCTTATCCGAGATTGATATAAGAGAAATAATGCAGAATGATGTTGTCTGCATCTATGAAAGCAGCGGCGGAGCTTACGTAAAGGCGGTTGTATGCGACAGCAGAATAAGCGGAACAATAGAATCGGTTACAATCGAGTCAAATAAAGGAACGTATGCCGTAATTAACGGTGAAAGATACAAATTTTCTGCCGAATGTCTGAAAAATCAAAAAAATCTTATAGCCAATAAGCTTGATGCGATATTCACTCTCGATGCAGGTAAAAAGATTGCATACATAAATAAATATTCAGACGGATTCAGCTTCGGATATGTGATAGACGTTTCATACGATATGTATGGAGAAAGTGTGCTTTTTAAGCTGCTTACCGAAAATAATGAGATAATATCTATGTATGTAAACGAAAAGGCGGTATTAAACGGAAACAGATATTCGGATATAAACGAGTTTTGGCGTGTAATCGGTGAAAAAAACTACAGACACCGACTTATTCAATATAAGCTTAATTCCGATAATGAAATAAAAATCATCAACGATGAGAATATATCCGCTCAATCGGACTGTTTTGAAAAATATTATTCTGATTATGAAATAAAAAACGGCATAATGCAGAAAAAGAACGATAATGAAAAGCACTATTATAAATCTTATTCAAAGATTATTGCAAACAGGGTCAGTGTAAGCGATAATACGATAATTATGATTGTGCCCGATAATGCGTCAATTACAGATTCAAGATATTATTTATGCAGTGATATTTCATATTTGGTTGATGACAGAGAGTACAGAGTGGAGGCTTACCGCACCTCAAGGGAAAGTTTTACGGCTGACGCTTTAATAATATACGATGATGTTTCATCGGATTATTCAATATCAGACCAGAATATCGGAATAAGCGTACTTGACAATATCTTTGTTACGGTAAACAAGGATGATGAAATTGTCGACGGTATGGAATTGTGGGATGACGGCACCAAATGCAGTTATCCGCTGAGGGATAATAATATATTAAAGGCTGTATATAAAGAGCATACTCCCGTAAAAGGAGATATAATAAGATATTCTTTGCGTGACGGAGAGATAAATAAGCTTGAGCTTATATATTCGGCTGCGGATAAAACAATGGCAGCTCCGACATCGGTTACGCACAAAAACGATAATAATAAATATACTCAGTTCAGAGCATGGGACGCATATGTATTCTATAGGTGGGGAACCAACATTATGCTTTCCGATACAATGCCTGAGGATTATAATAATTTCGATTTCAGCGATTATTATACACATTCGTGCGCTGCGAGTAATATTATCGTTTGCGAACTGTCAGAAAACGGTATTATTTATACGGGAAACGTGGACAATTTAATCGGTTACAAAAACAGCTTTGGTACGGAATGTTCGAGGGTGGTCCTGTATGAAAGATACGGAGAAGGAAAAACAATAGTCATTTATAAGTAGAGAAGACGGAGAAATACAATGGGATTTACAAACAGTGTGCCTGGTTTTAAGGCGGAAATTAATAATGATTTTTTAAAAAAAGCAGAAAAGTACAGAGCCGGAATTATTAAAAGAGATGCCTATCCCTTAGATGAGGTCGAAATTATAAAAAATAATAATGATTGGACTGTTAAGCCGATAGGACCGGCAAAGGCGGCGGAACAATACAGGATGCAGAAAGACAGCAAGGTGTGTTTCGATTTCGGCAATCATTATGTGGGCTATGCGGATTTTAACGTGAATTATATCAACAGCCCGTCAGACGCACCTCTGCATCTTAAAATCAAATTCGGAGAAAAACCGTTTGAGATAGGTGAAAACAGAGAGGATTACGACGGTTTGCTAAGCTCAGGCTGGATACAGGAGGAATATATTCATGTTGACGATTTACCTGCACATATAGAGCTTCCGAGAAGATATGCGTTCAGATATATGCAGATAGTTGTTTTGGATACCTCGCCGTGTTACAGTATAAATATTACAGATGTTCACTGCACAAGTGTTTCATCAGCCGATATTTCGACGGTTGCCGAGCTGAGCCTGACCGATAAGGAGCTGATTGATATTGACAGAGTTTCGGTGAGAACAATGGCCGAATGTATGCAGGATGTTTTTGAGGACGGACCGAAAAGAGACAGAAGATTATGGATAGGCGATTTAAGGCTCCAGTCTCTTGTCAATTACGAAACCTTTAAAAACTATGCTTTGGTGAAACGATGCCTGTATCTGATAGCCGGTCTTACTCAGGGTGACGGACGACTTGCAGCCTGCATATTTTCAAAGGCAGATCCTATTGCGTCAAAGGTCAATCTTTTTGATTATTCGTTATTATTCATATCCTGTGTATATGATTATTACGTAAACACCAAGGATACCGACACAATAAAGGATTTGTTCCCAACGATAAAAAGGCAGATAGAAATTGCGTCACAAAGATTTGATGAAAATTATATTATACGTGACAGCAGCGATTGGTGGTGCTTTGTGGATTGGAATGACGATCTGAACAAGCAGGCATCTGCACAGGCTATATTCATATATACCGCAAAGCAGTATGTTGAACTGTCAAAGGTGATGGGGGAGGATTCATCGGAAACTGTTCGTATGATTGAAAATGCCGCCGATGCGTCAATGAAATATCTTTGGGACAATGAAAGCGGATTTTTTGTCAGCGGAAATGACAGACAGATTTCATGGGCATCGCAGATATGGTTTGTATTGTCCGGAATACTGCCTGTTGAGGAAAACGCCCGCCTTATGCTCCGTATGATAGAAACAAATCCGGCGGTCGGAATTGTAACGCCGTATACATATCATTATTTTATCCAGGCTCTTTTTGACAGCGGACTTAAAAAAGAGGCTGTAAAGCATATTAAGTATTACTGGGGTGCAATGCTTGCGGACGGTGCCGACTGCTTTTATGAGGTGTTTAACCCGGAGAATAAGGACTTTTCGCCGTACGGCTCGCGTGTTATAAACAGCTACTGCCATTCGTGGAGCGGTACACCGTCATATTTTATAAGAAGATATTTAGACAAGTAAAAGAGAGGAGGAATATACATTGAAAGCTGATAATAATAAATTATTGACAAAGATAAAAAAGGACCTGATAAAAAACAGGACTATATATTTAATGGCTTTGCCGGCTGTGATTTATTATTTGATTTTTTGTTACGGACCAATGTACGGTGCTATAATTGCATTTAAAAATTACAGTCCAAAGCTTGGTATTTTGGGAAGTGAATGGGTAGGTTTAAAGCATTTTGAAAGCTTTTTATCAAGTCCGTACTTTTTAAGAATACTTAAAAATACGCTGAATATAAGCATACAGTCATTGATTTTCGGTTTTCCCGCACCGATAATATTAGCGCTGCTGATTAATGAATTAACAAATAAGAAGTTTGTTAAGGTTACTCAGACGATAACTTACCTGCCGCATTTTGTTTCGCTTGTGGTAGTGTGCGGAATGATAAAAAGCTTTACCTCGGATACGGGATTTATAACCAAAATTATTTCGTTGCTCTCATTTGGGAGATGGGAGCCGGTATCGCTGTTAAACGAACCGAAATATTTTGTGCCTATATATGTTTTGTCCGATATATGGCAGGGAGTAGGCTGGGGGTCAATCATCTATTTATCCGCTTTGTCCGGAATAGACGGGCAGTTGTATGAAGCGGCAATGATAGACGGAGCAGGTAGGTTTAAACAGACAATTCACGTTACCTTACCCGGTATTATTCCCATGATTATGATTATGCTGATACTCAGAATGGGCGGCTTACTGAATGTAGGGTATGAGAAAATAATATTGCTGTATAATCAAGCGACATATGACACTGCCGATGTTATTTCCACATTCGTCTACAGGCGAGGTATATTGGCGGAGGGCGGCTCAAATCAATGGAGCTATTCCACTGCGGTAGGATTGTTCAATTCGGTAATAAACTTCATGTTGATTATAACCGCCAACTACTTAAGTAAAAAATTCACGGATTACGGATTGTGGTAAGGAGGCGCTTTAGATATGGCTATCAAAGAATCCAAAAGCAGAAAAGCGTTTAATATATTTAATATATGCTTCATGCTGTTCTTAATTATAATAACGGCTTATCCGCTCTATTACGTATTAATAGCGTCAATAAGCGATTCAAATGAGCTTATGCGAGAAACAGGCTTGCTGCTTCTTCCGAAGAAGATGAATTTTGCGGCATATGCAAGCGTTTTTAAAAATCCGAATATTTTACGTGGATATAAAAACACGCTTATAATACTTGTTTTGGGCGTTAGTGTAAATATGGTGCTTACATCAATGACGGCATATGCTCTATCAAGAAAGGGAGCTATGTTCACGAATGCAATAACGATGTTTATAATTTTTACAATGTTTTTCGGCGGAGGGTTAATACCTACATATTTGCTTGTAAATAATTTGGGTATTACAAATACATATTGGGCGGTTGTTCTTCCGTGTGCTATGTCTGCCTATAACTTTATAATCATGCGAACGGGATTTACGGCAATTCCCGAAAGCATAGAAGAGGCAGCGAGAATAGACGGAGCGGGACATTTCACTATTTTCTTAAAAATATTTCTGCCGCTTTCAAAGGCGACTGTGGCAGTTATATTGCTGTATTACTGCGTAGGTCACTGGAATTCATGGTTCTCGGCTATGATTTATATGCAAAAAGCGAGAGAGCTTCAGCCGCTGCAGTTGGTTTTAAGAGGTATCCTCATTGCAAATGATACAAACAGTATGGCAGGGGGAGATGCGGGAGTAGACAGGGAGGCGATAGGCGAATCGATTAAATATGCGGTCATTGTCGTATCGACCTTGCCGATACTTATTCTGTATCCGTTCCTGCAAAAGTATTTTGTGCAGGGAGTTATGATAGGTGCCGTAAAGGGTTAAGACCGGATAAATCAGTCCGGCAGAGTGCGTTTTTGACGAAAATTCACATTGCGAGATGTGATTTTAATAAATGTAAAAAAAGAAAGGCGGAGATTTTATGAACAAAAAAATTATAAGTACGGTTGTTGCAGCTTCACTATGCACTGCTATGCTGAGTGCTTGCGGAGGCGGTAAACAGGCAGGCGGAGATGCTGCCGAGGTTAAACTGAACGGAGATGCAATATATCCCGTTGAATGCGAGGATACGCTGACGGTATGGACAAATCTTGATACACGTTTGGACGGCAGGGTGGAAAACTTTGGAGAAACACCTCTTGCAAAAGAGCTTGAACGTCAAACGGGCATTAAGGTGGAATATATTCATCCGCAGGCAGGTCAGGAGGCGGAGCAGTTTAATATCATGCTTGCGTCAAATGAGTTACCCGATATTGTCATTTACAACTGGTCAAGCTACGGCGGCGGAGCGGAAACCGCCATAAATGAGCAGTATATTTATAAGCTGAATGACATTATTGACAATTATGCGCCTGCGCTCAAGAAATATTTGAGTGAAAATAAAGAGGTTGATAAAAAAATCAAAACAGATGACGGCAATTATTTTGCATTCCCGTTTGTTCGAGGAGAAGAATGGATGACTTGCGGACAAGGTTTGATTTTAAGAAAGGATTGGCTTGATAAGCTGAATCTTAAGGAACCGCAGACTCTTGATGAGCTTGAGAACGTCTTGAAAGGATTTAAAACTCTCGGCGCAAAGGCACCGCTCGCACTGACTACGGCGCAGCTGCAGCTGATATTCTATGCGTATGAAACTGCTCCGGGATTCTATATGGATGACGGTAAGGTTAAATATGGACCGATTACGGAAGAATATAAAGAGGCTCTGCAAAGGATTGCTCAGTGGTATAAGGACGGCTTGCTTGATAACAATCTTGTCAGTGCGGACAAAAAATATGTGCAGTCAAGAATACTTAATGAAGATGCGGGCGCATTTTATGATTATGTTGTAAGCGGAATGGGTGCAATTACGGATGCAAAGCCTAATGATGAATTTCAAGTGACAGCCGTAAGTCAGCCGACATTAAAGGGCGGAATACCTGAATTTTCCTATTGTGAGGATAATGTTCTTCCGTCATGTGCCGCTGCGATTACAACAAATTGTAAAAATCCGGAGCTTGCGGCAAGATTCCTTGATTACGGATTTACCGAGGCGGGGCATATGCTGTATAACTTCGGTATTGAGGGCGAATCATATACCATGGTTGACGGTAAACCCGTATTCACCGATTTAATAAAGAATAATCCGGACGGTCTGACCTTTGCTCAGGCATCGGTATTGTACACAAAGGGCGCATACAGCGGTAC
This sequence comes from Clostridia bacterium, assembly GCA_034090805.1. Taxonomy (GTDB): domain Bacteria; phylum Bacillota; class Clostridia; order UBA1381; family UBA1381; genus Ornithomonoglobus_A. The sequence continues at coordinate 2,534 of JAXDRV010000040.1, read as the reverse complement.
ATTTGTGCATGATCCGGAATACGTAAAGCAGAGCCTTACATATCCGGAGCAACAGCAGCACGCCTATGATGTATGGTCGAATACAAATATGTCAAAGCATCTGATGCCGCCTGTAACGGTTAAAACGGAAGAGCTTGATGAAATTTCCGAAATAATGAACAATGTAAATACATTTGTATCCGAAAAGCAGGTTGCATACATAACCGGCAAGGAAGATTTCAGCACATTTGACAGTTACCTAAAGCAGCTTGAGGACTATGATATTCAGAGAGTTATTGAATGCTATCAGTCTGCTTTGGACAGATACAATAACAGATAAAACAAACAATACATTATTGAATATCATTAAAGCAGTGCATAAATATTCTTTTTTATGATAATAATATCCCTGAGGTGGTTTTAAAAATGGCAAAACAGGGAATGAAAAGAATAGAACGAACTCACACAAAACCAAAAAATGACGCAGTACCGGTACCCGAAATTCAAGGCGGAGCAAAGCACGGAAAGAAAAACGCCAATCCGATAATAGCGGGCACCGAGCCTCCGTCACAGAAGGTTTACCATGGTAAGCCGTATTCGAATGAAAAACCAATATCTTCCGTGTATGCGGTAATAGATACGGATTTGGCAAGAGATAATCTTGAAAATGATTTGTCCGATGCGGATTTGCAGGATTTGTGATTAAAATATTTGAAGCGGCTGTATCAAAACTCGTCAGAGCTTTAATACAGCCGTTTTAAAATACAACCAAGCTTATGACCGTTAACTTCTTTTAAACTTTTAAAATCAGTTTAAAACGGAGCGGTACAACACCGGCAAAGTCGGTTTGTTATCCGCAGGTCTTGCTGTCGAAAATATCAGTCCATGATACTTCCGTCAGTTGAAATTATCTTCACTTGCCACGGAATAAACTTTCCGCTGTTTTGCAGCGCTGTTTTTACGGCGTGTTCGATGCCTCCGCAGCACGGAACCTCCATTCGCACAACAGTTACGCTCTTTATGTCGTTTGCTCGGATGATTTCTGTCAGCTTTTCCGAATAATCCGTGCTGTCAAGCTTAGGACAGCCAATCAGGGTGATATGGTTTTTTATAAATTCTTCATGAAAATTCCCATAGGCATATGCCGTACAATCTGCGGCTATAAGCAGATTTGCGCCGTCAAAATACGGTGCGTTTATCGGTGCAAGCTTGATTTGTACAGGCCACTGTGATAATCTGCTGTTGATTGTGCATGCCGGAGTATCGATAACATTATCGTGCTGTATTTTCTTTACATTTGTTCCCGGACATCCGCACGGCAGGGTTGATTTTTTCTGCTGATTGGCTTTTACTGCCGCTTCGTCATATGCTGCGGCCTCACGCTCCACAAAGGTTATCGCACCTGTGGGGCAAGTCGGCAGACAGTCGCCCAGGCCGTCGCAGTAATCGTCACGCAGCAGCTTTGCCTTTCCGTCAATCATTCCGATTGCACCCTCATGGCAGGCGGTGGCACAAGCTCCGCAGCCGTTGCACTTTTCTTCGTCTATTTGAATAATTCTTCTTATCATTGTATTTACCTCCTGAATTTTTAACTTGATTTTGCATGATAATTATAATATAATATAAAAAAGAAATCTGTTGTATTTACAACAAAAAGGAGCTTTTAATGAAGAAATATCTGCATATATTAAAATCGTCAAAATTATTTGCCGGGATAGACGAGAATGAAATTGAAGATGTGCTTTTTTGCTTGTCTGCGGCAAAAAGAAGCTACGGCAAGGGAGAATATATATTTCGTGCCGGAGAGTGCATATCAGCGGTTGCGCTTCTTTTGGAGGGAAATGTGCATATTCAGCGTGAGGACTATTGGGGCAATCTCAGTATATTAAATAAGGTGTCAAGCGGGGAGGTTTTCGGCGAGGCGTATGCCGTATCCGACAGCAGTGCAATTTTAAATAATGTGGTTGCGGTAGAAAACAGCACCGTCTTGTTTTTGGAGGTTAATCATATTTTTAACGACTGCAAATTTCATGCGGTGCTTACACAAAATTTCTTTTCTCTTCTTGCGGAAAAGAATCGAATACTTGCGCAGAAGTTAGGGCATATGTCGCAGCGTACCACACGTGAAAAGCTGCTGTCGTATTTGTCGGAGCAGTCGTTAAAAGCGGAAAGCCCGTCGTTTGATATTCCGTTTAACCGTCAGCAGCTTGCGGATTTTCTGGCTGTCGACCGCAGTGCCATGTCAAATGAGCTTTGTAAAATGAGAGATGACGGTTTGCTTTGCTTTAACAGAAATCATTTCATTTTAAAATAATGAGTATATGTTCTGCACGTACTGCGTTGGTATATGGTATGCGCATTCAAATATGAAGAATTTGCGCATGAATGCCTTTCGAAAATAGACAAATACAAAAATGGAGTGTTATACTTTAAGTACAGTCGACAAACGCGCTAAATTCTGATATAATAAAAACATCAGAAAGGTGTGAAACAAATGTCAAAATATTACAACAAGCAATTCAAGGAAGAGGCTCTTAAATTATCCGATGAAATTG
>JAXDRV010000039.1:0-10235 GCA_034090805.1 Clostridia bacterium | reverse complement strand
TGACGGGAATATAAATATTGACAGGAATATGCCTTATGAGGAAAAGATAAGCTTTTATTTTTCCGACTATGAGGAGGGTGTAAAAATAGGAAGAGAAATCGGCATAAAGGTTTTTTGCGGTGTTGAACTGTCGTATTATGGGACCGATTTTCTGATTTACGGACTTGATAAGGATTGGTATCTTAAAAATCCTCAGATTATGGAGATGGAAAAAACGGAGGAGCTTAAATTTATGATGGAGAGCGGTGCACTTGTTATTCAGGCTCATCCGTATCGTGAGGCTCCTTATATCGACCACATCCGGCTGTTTCCGAGATGTGTTCACGGCGTTGAGGTGATTAACGGATGCAGAACAGATTTTGAAAACCACATGGCAAAACTGTATGCCGAAAATTATGGACTGATAGAAAGTGCGGGAAGCGATAACCATAAAGCCGGAAATCAAAAACAACTTGCGGGTGTAAGCTGTGATGAACCGATTTCTGACGAGCATGATTTTATAAACAGGATGAAAAATGGTCAAATGAAACTATTTTCTTTTAGAATAGATTAGAAAAATTAAGTTGCTATTTCAAAAATACTGCCACCTATGTGTCATCTCCGCTGAGATTGAAGTTATCAACACGGTCGGCAAATCCGGCAGAAAGGTTGCGGAGGTATATTATTACGGAATAAAAATATGACGTGATCAGTAGGTAGTGAAGATTTTTGATCTCAGAATATACGGTAATTCCCCCTTAGCTATTTAAGTTCACAATAAACACGGAGGAATACAAGATGAATATTAATGATTTTTATATTACAGAGAATGAAAAACCACTTGACAGAATTCTAAATGATGGGGGATTCTGCGGTATTTTTAGGACAATAGCGTGTATTGGAGACAGCTTGTCGTCGGGAGAGTTTGAAACAATAGACAGTGACGGAAAACACTCATATTATGATTTTTACGATTATTCATGGGGACAATACATGGCGCGAATGATGGGAAGCAAGGTATACAATTTTTCAAGAGGTGGCATGACCGCAAAGGAATATTGTGAAACATTTGCCGATTCTAAGGCTTATTGGTCACCTCAAATGGCAGCGCAATGCTATATAATTGCCCTTGGAGTAAATGATTTATTGGGGCAAAAGCAAGAGGTAGGAGAGCCCGAAGATATAAATCTTGATGACTATACGAAGAATAAAAAGACATTTTCCGGTTATTACGGAGAAATTATTCAGAGGGTAAGAAATATAAGTCCTGATGCTAAAGTCTTTTTTGTGACGATGCCTAAGGAGGGCTCTGATGACGAATTCGCTTCATCGATAAAGAAAGCACATAGAAAGTTGTTGTATGATTTAACTGAAATATTCGCAAATTCCTATGTAATCGATTTGTATCAGTATGCGCCTGTTTATGATGAAAAATTCAAAGAAAATTTCTTTTTGAACGGTCATATGACTCCCACCGGATACCTTTTAACAGCACGAATGATTGCTTCATATATCGATTACATAATCCGAAGTGATTATAAGGCGTTTAGAACAGCAGGCTTTATAGGAACAGCTATAGAGTCTTATATTATATAATTATAACTGTTTAGGGATTTATATGTGATAGGAATTATATGAGGAGATATTGTATGAGAAAATACGAGAATTTAAAGTATATTCATGAAAATACTTTAAAGCCGAGGTCGCACTATATACCGTATGACAGCCTCGAAAAGGCTCTTGCGGGTGACAAAAAACAATCCGAATTTTACACATTGTTAAACGGGGAGTGGGATTTCAGATACTTTGCAAGAGATATAGACTGTCCCAAGGTTATTGATAAATGGGACAAAGTAACGGTGCCCTCCTGCTGGCAGACGACCGGATATGAAAAGCCGTATTATACAAACGTAAATTATCCGTATCCGGTTGCTCCGCCGTATGTGCCGGATGACAATCCGGTGGGAGTTTACAGAAAGTTAATAAGCGTATCAAGAGAAAAGGCTTCAAAGGAAAATTATATTGTATTTGAGGGTGTTTCCTCCTGCGTTGAACTGTTTGTAAACGGAGAGTATATAGGTTTTTCAACTGTTTCACACTGCACCTCGGAATTTAAGATAAAGCTTAATGAGGGTGAAAATGAAATTATCGTAAAGGTATATAAATGGTGTGCCGGAAGTTATCTGGAGGATCAGGACTTTTTCAGGAACAACGGCATATTCAGAGATGTGTATCTGCTTTCGAGAAATAAAGGACATCTGCATGATATTGAGATGGGCTTTGACGCAAAGGGCGTTTACTGCACTGAAAAGCATACAGTTTATGACGCTGAGGGGAATAAAACCGACCTTAAAAATCCTATCTTATGGAACGCGGAAAAGCCGTATCTTTATACTGTTGTAGTGGAGTCGGCAGGAGAATATATACCCTTTAAGATAGGACTTAGGGATCAGGCGGTAAGCGAAAAGGGCGAGCTTTTGATAAACGGAGTAAGCGTAAAGCTAAAGGGAATAAATCATCATGATACGCATCCCTTTGACGGATATGCGATGAGCTATGAGTTTATGCGTGATGAGCTTTTAAAGATGAAGGAGCTTAACATAAACGCGATAAGAACCTCACACTATCCGCCGCAGCCGGCATTTTTAGAGCTGTGCGATGAGCTGGGCTTTTATGTTATTGATGAGGCTGATATAGAAACACACGGCATTGCAAGACGCATCTGCGGATGGGTGTATGACGAGTCGCCTGCATGGCCGTGCAAAAACTCTGAATGGAGAGAAGCTTTTATTGACAGGGCAGAACGTCTGTATGAGCGGGATAAAAACCATACCTGCGTCATTATGTGGAGTCTGGGAAACGAATCAAATGACGGTGAGAATTTTGCTGTGATAAGTGATTTTCTTCACAGACGCGAAGGCGAAATAAAAGGAATAAAAAGGCTTGTGCATTACGAAAATGCCTACAGCAGGGAACGCATAGAAAAAGATCCGGATTATCTTGATGTCGTAAGTCGTATGTATGCGTCACCGAGCGATATAGTAAAATATTATTATGAAACGGGAGATAAAAGACCGTTTGTATGGTGTGAGTATTGCCACGCAATGGGGAATGGTCCCGGTGATTTGACAGATTATTGGAAGGTCATAGACAATAATCCGTATATGATAGGCGCGTTTATCTGGGAATGGGCGGATCACGCCGCTCCTGATGATAAAGGCAGATTGTGCTACGGCGGCGACTTCGGCGAGGAAACGCACGATGGTAATTTCTGCTGTGACGGACTTGTGTTTGCCGACAGGAGCTTCAAGGCGGGTTCTCTTGAAGCTAAAGCTGTATATCAGCCGCTTAATACAGAGCTGAGCGGGAGAAAGCTGACACTGTATAACAAATATGATTTTACAAGCTTTTCGGAATTTGATTTTAAGTGGGAGATAACCGCGGACGGTGAAGCTGTACAAGGAGGTAAGCTTTCGCTTGATACGGCACCGCATAAATCGGATACGATACAGCTTGATATTGAAATACCGCAGAATCGGTTCGGTGCATATTTAAATATATCAATGAGTGATAAGCACGGCAGAGAAATTGCATTCACTCAGCACGAGCTTTGCGACGCAGCAGTGCCTGCACAAGGGACACAAAAGGCGAAGATAACGACAGACGGTGAGTTTGACGTTATATCCGGCAGCGGTTTTGAATACAGATTTAACACGCATTACGGATATATTGAAAGCCTTAACGGACTGCTGAAATCGCCTATGAAATTGTCAGTTTGGCGTGCGCCTGCGGACAATGACATCAACATAGCCCCCAAATGGTATGATGAAAATTATGATAAGACACATAATAAGGTTTATAATATCGAAATAAATGATAATGTGATAACGGTAAAAGGAGGTTTATCGTCCGTTTCACGCTCCGATTTCTTTGCATATAATGCAGTATATACATTCTTTGCCGATGGAAGGATTGATGTTGCTCTTAACGGCATTTTTGATAACAGCCGCACATTCCTACCGAGATTGGGCTTTGAATTTACAACAGGGGAGAAGCACTTTAAATATTTCGGATATGGTCCGAATGAGTCGTATGTTGATATGCATCATGGCTCAAAAATGGGTATGTATGAAAGCACTGCACAAGATGAATATGTTGATTATATTAAACCGCAGGAGCATGGAAATCATTATAATACAAAATATCTGAAGCTTGGCGATTTTGAGGTTATATCAAATAATAGTATGGAGATTAATATTTCGGAATACAGTTCAAAAGAGCTTACAAGAAAATCACATAATTTTGAGCTTGAAAAAGATGAAAATATTCATGTCCGTATCGATTACAAAGTAAGCGGCTTGGGCTCAGGCAGCTGTGGTCCCGAGCTTTTGGAACAGTATAGAATGAATGATAAAAGTGTTTATTTTGAGTTTTCTTTGTTGTTAAAGTAAAATTTTTTGTGAAAATGCTATACAGATGGTGTAAGCCGTTGATAGGCAAAATAGCATTTAAAGGGTTTGAGGCGGACAAGCTGGGAAAGGTATATGAACATTGATACAATGCCTGCCCGACAGATATGCCGGAATCGGATTATATTGTTATCAACCACGGCGCAAATGATACATGCGCAAGTAAAGAAAAATTAATATGAAATAACCTCGACATTGATTTGCCGAGGCTATTTTATTATGAATAATTTAATATCTTTACAAAACAATAATAAAAGTATATAATAATTGCGGAGGATTATATTGATGAATATAGACGAATTTAAAAATTATCTCATTTCCGATGAAAAATCGGATGCGACTGTTTCAAAATATATGCGTGATGTGACAGCGTATATAAAATGGATTGACGGTCGTGAAATAAGTAAGGAACTTACTATGGAATATAAGAAGGAGCTTGAGGAAAAATATGAAGCTGTGAGTGTTAATACCATGCTTTCATCGCTAAACTCATACTTTGACTGGCTTGGACACCCCGAATATAAGGTTAAGAATATAAAAATCCAAAAGGATGCCTTTGCCGATCCAAAGAGAGAGCTTACAAAGGAGGAATATGAAAAGCTTTTGCAAACGGCATATGAAGGCGGCAAATTCAGATTGTATTATGTCATGCAGACTTTATGCTCATGCGGGATAAGGGTATCGGAGTTGAAATTCATAACGGTGGAGGCTATAAAACGCGGCATTGCATATGTGGCAAACAAGGGTAAGAGCCGTAAGGTGTACATCCCCGATTCTTTGGCAGAGCTGCTGAAGACATATATTGCAATGAAAAATATAAAGAAAGGCCCAATATTTGTTACGAGGACCGGACAGACGCTTGACCGCAGCAATATATGGGCTGAGATGAAAAAACTATGTGAAAAAGCAGGTGTTCTTGCATCAAAGGTGTTTCCGCACAACCTCAGACACTTGTTTGCTCGTACTTACTACATGATACATCAGGATGTAATGCGTTTAGCAGATATACTCGGACATTCAAGCGTAAGCACAACTCGTATCTATACCTCAGAGAGCGGCGAGGTGCATTTCAGACGTATACAGATGCTTGGTCTTGTATTCGACTTGTTTTCTAAAAATACAACATAATATTGATAATGTAATTAGATTATACTACACCGAAGAATATTTGTCAATAAACTCTTCAGCAATTTCCATAAAAATCGTCCGACCGAAAACTTGATAAAATGTGTATTTTCTACAGAATAACAGTATATTCTGTTTTCTTTTTACCACATTATCAATATAATGTGGTAAACACAGAAAAAGGTCACATTTTCTGCTGTAAAAAGACACAGGGAGGTGTTCGATTTGAACGGAAATTTGAATAGGCGGCAGAATGGATTTCTGTACCGTCTGATTAGCATACATAAAAAACAGAGAAGCCTGATTCGACAGCGATGCTGCCGGGTTGGGCTTTTAGCTTTTTATGGAGCGAATTTTATCGAATAAAGACTGTTTGTGTCAATATATAAATATTTATGGGCAGTTTAGTTGTGAGCCGTATATTGATAAAAAATTCTAAGGAGGTGCAAGATGAGTAAGGTTAAAATGCTGTTGGATGTAGTGGAGAGTATGCGCTCTCTTGCAGACAGCGTAGAGGTTCTGGCTCAGGGTATCGCCGACGGCGATAATCGTAAGAAAGTATCGAAAGTGCTGTCTGAGAAGAATGCCGCACCAAGCAATACAAAAAAAGCTGATAGCAAATTCGCAATGCCTGAATAAGATAAGCAGTTAAAGCGGCGAATAGATATATTAATACTTACCCCTTTTCTTAATATTGCGGTGAAGGCGTATTGCCGCTTTTACGCCTTCATTGCAGAAAGTGTTATCAATCTGTTAAAGCGTATTTACCTAAATATGCTTTAACAGGCGGATAAAGCCTGAAAATACAACCAACGAACACAAAGAAAGCACGGAAGATAACGCCGTTGCAGTATAGAGAGCAAACAAATACTTTCCGGTATGGACGAGCCAACGATTGGATGCGCCAAGACACTGTATATGCTTCTACCTATACGGATTTGCAAAGACTGTACATTTGCAATAACCCGTATAACACAGTTCCTCGTGTCACATATATAGTCGAGCGATAAACATTTGCAATCAAAATCAGTTTTGCAAACTGAACGGCGATGATGCTATATCGGGATAATGATACTTCTGCTGAGTCATAGTCAGAGCGTTAAGAGCGTCGCAGGCAAGACAGCAGTCCGGGCGCATGCCGGGAAGGTGAAACTCCTATGGTGCGGTAATGCAAGCCGCCGTTTGTATTGCTTGTAATTTATTGAGATTAAAGCTTGAGTTAATAACAGAGCTTAAAGAGTGTATGTATTTTTTGTATGCAAATTTTTATATTGCTTTTTAAGCTGTATTATTAAAAAGAAAACGGAGGTACGATTATGTTTAATTATGAAATAACCCGTGTTGATGAAAATACCGTTAAATACACGACAGAGGATGGAAGTAATGTTACACTAAGATTTAGAAAAGAAGATAATCCCGATATTGAGGACATTATCACGGAAAACCTATTGTCATCATATGAACGGAGAATAAGTGAAAATGTTTTGCAACAATAACCTTTTTATCATATAAGAAAAATATTGATAAAATCACTTTACATTTATACGTTTATATGATATAATAGACGTATGAATGTGAGGTGAATGTGGTGCTGAAAAAAGATGTACTTGCGGATTGGGTTAAAAATAATAATGGTGTCTTGAAGGTATCTGATGCAATCAATATGGACATATCGTCTAATTACTTGTTTGAATATATTAAGAAAAATGAATTTGTAAAAGTATCAAAGGGACTCTATTTGCATCCGGATATGTGGGAGGATCAATTGTATATGATGCAGCTACGTTACAAGCAAATTGTATTTTCTCATGAAACAGCGTTATATTTACTTGATTTAGCAGAACGTGAGCCGCTAAGATATACCGTTACTGCAAAGGCACACTATAATTCAAAAAATTTGCGACAGGGAAATACTAAAGTTTATACAGTAAAGGAAGAACTTTTTGAATTGGGCATCACGGAAGTAAAAACTCCGATGAACAATATGGTTAAGTGCTACAATGCGGAACGTACATTATGCGACATAGTAAGAAATCGTAATAATACAGATAAGCAGGAATTAATTGCGGCACTTAAAAGTTATACAAAAAGAAAAGAGCGGAACATTCCTCAGCTGATGAGGTATGCGAAGGAATTTCGTGTTGAAAAAGTTATGCGTCAATATATGGAGGTGCTTTTATAATGATTCACACATCAAGACAGTTAAAAGATTTGATAAAGAATAAATCAAAAGGGGACAGTGCAAAAGCACAAATACTGCTGCGTAATTATATGATGGAACGATTTTTAGAGAGAATGTCGGTTTCAAAGTATAAAAAGAATTTCATATTAAAAGGCGGTATGCTTGTATCCTCTATGGTTGGTATAGATTTTCGCTCTACAATGGATATAGATACAACCTTAAAAAATATTCCATTATCTGTGGAGAGTGCAACAGAAATTATAGAAGATATAATATCTGTTCATCTTGATGATGAAGTATCTTTTAAAATTAAAGCAGTATCTGAAATTATGGAAGAATCAGAGTATGGTGGCATTCGTGTGTCATTGGATGCTGTGTTGGATATGATGCGTATTCCGTTAAAGATTGATATTTCAACCGGTGATGTCGTTACACCGCGGGAGATTGAATACGGAATAAAATTAATGTTTGAGGAAAGAGAGATTGATATTTATGCATATAATCTTGAAACGGTGCTTGCGGAAAAGTTGGAAACAATAATCACACGAGGTACTGCAAATACAAGATTGAGAGATTTTTATGACTTGCATATTTTAACGAGCATTTATAAAAATGAAATTAATTATAGCTATTTCAAAATGGCATTTACAGCAACCTGTGAAAAAAGAAACAGCATTAAGATTATAGATGATGCTGAATTGATTTTGAAAGAAATATATACGGATGAAAATATGTGCAGCTTATGGAAAGCATATCAAGATAAGTTCGCTTACGCAAGAAATGTATCATGGGATATGGTTATTGTTTCTGCAAAAGAACTTGTGTGCAAATACATATAACAAAATGATTTGAGCGATTAATCACAATGATTGGTCGCTTTTTTTCATGCAAACCCATTTAAATTTGACAGTGTGTCAATATATACGTTACAATAGAAGCATAAACCAAAATCATATTAATAGGAAAGGAAATAAATAATGGAAACAGTAATAGCCAATGAAATAAAAAAGGTGTACTGCTTGTACCGTGTATCAACAAAAAAACAAGTTGACAAATTGCAGGACGATATTCCCATGCAGAAGATAGCCTGTCACGAGTTTGCTGAAAAGCAAGGCTGGATTATAGAAAAGGAATTTCTTGAAAAGGGAGTATCCGGTTTTAAGGTATCAGCCAATGACCGCGATGCGATACAGGATTTAAAAGAAGCGGCACTTAATAAAGAGTTTAATGTTTTACTTGTATATATGTTTGACCGTTTGGGCAGGCGTGATGATGAAACACCGTTTGTTGTTGAGTGGTTTGCAAAACAGGGAATAGAGGTATGGAGTACACAGGAAGGACAGCAGCAGTTTGAAAATCATACCGATAAGCTACTTAATTACATACGCTATTGGCAGGCAAACGGTGAAAGTGTTAAAACATCAATGCGTTTGAAAACGAGAATGGCACAGCTTACGGCAGACGGAATATATCATGGCGGAGCAACGCCACTTGGATATAAAGCAGTCAATCTCGGACGTGTGAATAAGAAAGGACAGCCTGTCAAGGATTTGCAGATAGATCCCGGGGAAGCGGAATATGTTAAAATGATATTTAACAAAACTCTTAATGAGGGATATGGTTCATATCGAATGGCTGAGTATTTAAACAAGCTTGGAGTGAGAACTCATAACGGAAGTGAATTTCAATGCAACACAATAAATCGTATTTTAAAGAATAAGCTTTATTGCGGATATTATGTAGCAGGCGAAACAACATCTCCAAAGCTTGAACATCTTGTAATTATTGATGAAAATGTATTTGATGAGGTTCAGAACATACTAAAACAGCGTTCAAAGAAGAACGAGGAAAAAACAAGTATTGCGAGAACAACAAAGGGACAAACGTTGCTGTCGGGGAATATTTATTGCGCTCATTGCGGCAGTCACCTTGTTGCAAGGAGCAGTAAAGATGTGTATAAAAGAAAAGACGGAACAGAGGGCGTATCATCAATGATCAGTTATATGTGCTATCACAGGGCGAGAAAGCTAAACGACTGTGACGGACAAAGCATATACAGTGCAAAAAGAGTAGATGCTGTTGTACTTAATGTAGTCAGGAATTATCTTGATAAAATTAAAAAGACACCAAAAGATAAGGCATTGGAAATGCGATATAAAAAGGAATTAAGCGAGAAAAATAAAATCAGAAACGAACTGCAAAAAGAGCATGACAAGCTCCAAAAACGTCTTACTGAATTATCACTTGAAGTAGGAAAGAGTTTATGCGGCGAGAATAAGTTCCCGGTGGACGTGCTTGCAATGTCGATAAATTCCACAAAAACGGAGATAGAGAATATAGATAAAAAGATAGCCGAATGCGACAGAGCGTTAGAGGAAAAGAGCGAGGTAATTTCAAAACTTGATTATTACTATGAGCAGTTTATAGCGTGGGCGAATGAATTTGATAAGGCTACGCAGGAACAGCGTAAGATGATAATA
>JAXDRV010000038.1:0-20154 GCA_034090805.1 Clostridia bacterium | reverse complement strand
TCACAAAATATTTGTTAGGGCAGACTTTATCTATGCGAACTGTGTAAAATCTCTGATTTTACACGAAAAAATTTGACAAAAGTCATAATTTTTCCAAATGCGATTGAAAAACGCATTTGTTCAGTGAGCATTATATAATTTAAAGTTGATTGATGACAGCTATGAAAGGACTGTAAATAATGGATTTCAAAAAATACGTTATCGATAATCTCGTTTCGCTCACGGGTCTTGAGCGTGAAACGATAGAAAATGCCGTGGAGGTTCCTCCCGATGAGAAAATGGGAGATTTGGCGTTTCCGTGTTTTCCTTTGGCAAAGGTAATGCGCAAGGCTCCGCCGCTTATTGCCAAGGAGCTTGCGGAAAAATTCCCCGCCGGCGGCGCTGTTGCGAAAGTGGAGCAGGCGGGCGGATATCTTAATTTCTTTTTTGACAGAGCACTTTTTGCGGCTGAGGTGGTTGACGGCATAAAGGCTGCCGGAGCCGACTGGGGACGCTCGGATTTGGGCGGCGGCAGAAAGGTTCTTGTTGAATATTCGTCGCCGAATATCGCAAAGCCGTTCCATATAGGGCATTTGTTCTCAACGGCAGTCGGAAATTCGCTTGCGAGAATTTACAAGCATCTCGGCTACAGCGTTGAATCGCTCAATCACCTCGGTGACTGGGGTACGCAGTTCGGCAAGCTTATATGCGCTTACAAAAGATGGGGCGACAGAGAGGTAATCGAAAAGGATCCGATAAACGAGCTGCTTAAAATCTACGTCAAATTCCACGAGGAGGCGGAAAAAGACCCCGCACTTGACGAGGAGGCAAGAGGATATTTCAAGAAGCTTGAGGATGGTGACGAGGAAACAACGGCACTTTGGAAATATTTCAAGGATATAAGCCTTGTTGAGTTTAACAGAGTGTATGATATGCTCGGCGTTAGGTTTGATTCGTATAACGGTGAGGCGTTTTATTCGGATAAAATGGACGAGGTTGTGGAAATTCTGCGTGATAAGGGACTTCTGACCGAAAGTGACGGAGCGCAGGTGGTTGACCTTTCGGAGCTGAATATGCCGCCGTGTATAATATTGAAATCGGACGGCGCAACGATTTACGCAACACGTGATATTGCGGCGGCACTGTACCGTCACAGGACGTATGATTTTTACAAAAACATATATGTTGTCGGTACGCCTCAGGCACTGCATTTTAAGCAGATTTTTGCCGTTATGAAAAAAGCGGGCTGGGACTGGAGCGAGGGCTGTGAGCACGTGAATTTCGGACTTGTAAAGCTGCCCGGTAAGAGTATGTCCACACGTCACGGAGATGTTGTTTTCCTTGAGGACGTGCTTAACGAATCAATTGAAAAAACAAAGGCAATAATAAAAGAAAATAATCCCGATATGGAGGATATTGACGAAAAGTCAAAGAAGATAGGCATAGGTGCGATTTTGTACACATTCCTGAAAAATTCACGTGAGAAGGATATAGTGTTCTCGTGGGAAAGTATGCTTGATTTTGAGGGCGAGTCCGCTCCGTACTGCCAGTACAGCTATGCAAGAGGCAGAAGCATATTAAGACGTGCGGCGGATATTGATTATTCGGACGCTGATATGTCAAAGGCGGTTTCCGATGAGGAATACACGCTCCTTAAGCAGCTGAACGCATACGGCGATGCGGTAAAGGACGCAGCCGAAAGAAACGAGCCGTTTTATGTAAACCGATATGTGACAAATCTTGCGAAATCCTTTAACAAATTCTACAACACGAATCCGATAATGAAGGGTGACGTTGACGAGGAAACGAAAAAGGCAAGGCTTGCCATAACAGACGCAGTCTGCACGGTGATAAAATCGGCGCTTTACCTTCTGGGAATAGAAACCGTTGAGAGTATGTAAGACTTCGCATAAAAACCGCATAAAAAACATTATGCGGCAAAACATCGGCTTATTTATTTTTTACAAAGATTTTACCTTGCTATTGAATAGTAAAAGCATTTGCGATATAATATAAATCAGGAAACAGCAATTAAGGAGGAAACGCCTGTGTTACTGACTGAAATGACAAAGGAAGAACTGTTAAAGGAAAAGGAAAGTGCCGTCCGCAGATATGAGGATTTAAGAGCGCTCGGACTTAAGCTGAACATGGCAAGGGGCAAGCCCGGAACGAATCAGCTTGATATTTCGGCTGATATAATCGATATTATGAATTCCTCGGACGCAATGAGCGGAGAGGACGGCATGGATTTCAGAAATTACGGTGTTCTTGAGGGAACGGCGGAATGCAGAAAGCTTATGGCTGATATGCTTGAGGTATCGCCGGATAATGTGATAGTATACGGCAATTCTTCATTAAATATCATGTACGACACAGTATCACGCTCAATGACTCACGGCGTAAACGGCTCAACACCGTGGATGAAGCTTGACAAGCCTGTTAAGTTTCTCTGCCCTGTGCCGGGTTACGACAGGCATTTTGCAATAACCGAGTTTTTCGGAATAGAGATGATAAACGTTCCCATGGACGAAAACGGCCCCGACATGGATATGGTTGAGAAGCTTGTCGGCAGTGACGAATACGTAAAGGGAATATGGTGCGTGCCGAAGTATTCAAATCCGACGGGCGTAACGTATTCGGACGAGGTCGTAAAGCGCATGGCGGCGCTGAAGCCGGCGGCTGAGGATTTCAGGATTTACTGGGACAACGCCTACGGAATCCATGACCTTTATCCCGGTGATGAGGACGTGCTGCTTAATATTATAGATGAATGTGAAAAAGCGGGAAATCCCGATATGGTGTACGAATTTGCGTCAACGTCGAAGATTTCTCTGCCGGGCAGCGGAGTTGCCGTGCTTGCTTCATCAAAGGCGAATCTTGATTTTATCAAAAAACAGCTTACAATTCAGACCATAGGTCACGATAAAATAAACCAAATGCGCCATGTGAAATTTTTCGGTGATGCGGACGGCATGAAAAAGCATATGCAAAAACACGCCGAGCTTATAAGACCGAAATTCGAGGCGGTGCTTGATGCTCTTGAAAGAGAGCTTGGAAATTCGGGCATATGCACATGGACAAAGCCTAAGGGCGGGTATTTTATATCATTCAATACGCTTGAGGGCTGCGCAAAGAGAGTTGTGGCTCTGTGTGCGGAGGCTGGAGTTGTGATGACGGGTGCGGGAGCTACATATCCGTACAAGAACGACCCGTCAGACTCAAACATCAGAATTGCGCCTACGCTGCCGACTCCGGAGGAGCTTACGCAGGCGTGCGAGGTGTTTGTTGCAAGTGTTAAGCTGGCAAGTATAGAAAAGCTGCTTTGTTCGGAATAAAAATCAAAAAATCTCCATAATATATGTACAAGGTACAATATTACGGAGGTTTTTTTATGTGTGTAAAAAAAATAGGAAAACAGACGGTTGAGCTTAAGAACCGTCCTGTTATAATAAATGCCTGCGGAGTTGTCGGACAAAAGGAGGGCGAGGGGCCGCTTGCCGATTCCTTTGACGAAATTCTGACGGACGACCGTTTGGGACAGGAATCATGGGAAAGAGCGGAGAGCGCATTGCAAAAGCATACGGCAATCCTCACTATTGAGCGTGCGGCGCTTACGCCGGCGGATATTGATTACATTCTTGCCGGGGACTTGCTGAATCAATGCGTCGGTGCAAATTACGGAATGAGAGATTTGCAGATACCGTATTTCGGGCTGTACGGCGCTTGCTCGACAATGTCGGAAAGCTTATCCCTCGGAGCAATGCTTGTTGACGGAGGCTTTGCAAAACGGACTCTGTGCGTAACGTCGAGTCATTTTTGCAGTGCTGAAAAGCAGTTCCGCTATCCTCTCGAATACGGAGGTCAAAGACCGCCGGCGGCGCAGTGGACCGTAACAGGCTCAGGCTGTGCAATAATCGCGTCGGAGGGCGAAGGACCGAGGATAACCCACGTAACTGCGGGGAAAATTATAGACATGGGCGTTACGGACGCAAACAATATGGGTGCGGCGATGGCTCCGGCGGCAATCGACACCTTGACGGCACATTTTAACGATCTGAATATTCAGCCGTCTGAGTATGATTTGATTTTAACGGGAGATTTGGGATTTATCGGATCGGATATCCTTGTCAAGCTTATGGGCGAAAACGGCTATAATATAGCCGGCATACACAGCGACTGCGGAAAGCTTATTTTCGATACGGACGCACAGGACGTACATTCGGGCGGCAGCGGCTGCGGCTGCTGCGGGTCGGTATTCTGCGGTCATGTGTACAAGCTGTTAAAGCAGAAAAAGCTGAAAAAGGTGCTGCTGATGGCAACGGGTGCGCTGATGAATACGATGTCGCTGCAGCAGGGCGAAAGCATACCGGCGATAGCTCATGCGGTTGCAATATCGGCGGAGTGATTTTCGGAAAGGAGAATCGGTATGAATTATTTAAAAGCATTTATTATAGGAGGACTTATATGCGTTGTAGGTCAGATTTTGATTGACAAAACAAAGCTTACTCCGGCACGAATACTCGTTTCGTTTGTTGTTGCGGGAGTATTTTTGCAGCTTTTCGGCTGGTACGGACGGCTTGTGGATTTTGCGGGTGCGGGAGCAACCGTGCCGCTTACGGGATTTGGATACACTCTTTGCGAGGGCGTGAAAAAGGCCGTTGCCGAAAACGGCTGGATGGGGATTTTGACGGGAGGATTGAAGGCATCTGCCGCAGGAATAAGCGCCTCAATAATTTTCGGCTTTTTAACGGCTGTGTTTTTCCGTTCAAAGCCAAAAAAATAACGTATATTTTAAAAATTGCCATATTGAGTTAATAAATTGCCTATTGACCTTACGGCGCTTAACGGGATATAATCATATTATATTTAATGCTCACTGAACAAATGCGATTTTCAATCGCATTTGGAAAAATTATGACTATTGTCAAAATTTTTCGTGTAAAATCAGAGATTTTACACAGTTCGCATTGATAAAGTCTGCCCCAATAAATATTTTGAGAACAAAATATTTATTGGGGGTGCAAGGATTTTTTCATATTTATGAAAAAATCCTTGCACCTGAACAATTATGAAACGCTTTTAAGCCGCTATGCGGCTGCGTTTCATAATTGTTCAGCAGTCATTATTTAAGAAGTTTATTCAGCTTTTAATCAGCGGAACGAAGGATTAACGTGAAAAATAAGCGGCGCATCTCATCTCGAAAGTCTGCCTTGAAGTATACACATACGTCGGCGGCAGCCTTTCAAGCGAGCTGCTTGCTTCTTTTCCGCGTTATGATTTGTGCCGCCGCAAGGCGGCGGAATGGAGGATTAATATGTTTATACGAAGGCTCGTTATTTTGCTTGCTGCGGCGGCTGCCGTGAGTGCAAGCGCATATGCGGAGGACATAAGCCGGAACGAGGATTTCTTTATTTCTGCGCCCGTAATGCGGTGCGAGGGAAAGAGAGCGGACGTGCTTGAAGCGGGAAAAAGCTACGGCACGCTTGAAATAAAATTAAGCGCAGAAAAGAACACCTCCTCCGCTTATGCGGAGCTTACGGCTGCGGCGGCGTATTACAGCGGAGGTATGCTTGTAAAGGCTGCGGCGGCAAGCGGTGCGTCAACTGAAAACGTTACGGATTTTGTCTGCACGCTGAACGATATTACTCCGTCCGAGGGCGATGTGATAAAGATTTTTGTGTGGAACGGAACGCAAAAGCCGTATGCGCAGATTTGCACCGTAAATACAGAGCCGTCAGCGGAGGATTCGGAGCAAAAGGATATGGAAACAATAAGAGCAAGAATAGAAAAGGATTCCGGGCTTTACAGCACAACTGCAAATCCGTCGGGCATTTTGGCAAAGCTGGGCTCGGACGGTAAATTTACCGATGTCAATTATTCGGACACCTCAAAAAGCACATGGTCACCGTCCGTTGTAATGACCAATGTCGCAACAATGTGCAGCGCATATTTCAGCGAGGGAAATAAATATTACATGGACGAAAATCTTAAGGCGGCGATTGACAGCGTTTTAAACGATTGGGCAAAAAACAAATACAAAAGCACAAACTGGTGGTTTAACGAAATAGATATGCCCAAAAAGATATTACAGGTGCTGTTGTATCCGTTTGACAAAACAGAACCGTATCTTGATGAGCTTAAGGAGCTTGTCATGCTTGGTATGCCGACTGTAGATGAAACGAGCTTGCATAAGACCGCCGATTCCACCGATACGGGCGGAAATCTGACGGACAAGCTGCAGATAGCCGTAAAACTTGCGGCGGCAACAGGGGACGCAGATATAATGCGAAATGTTGTGACGTATCTTTTGGATAACGAACTGTCTGTATTTCCGAAGAGCAGCGAGGGTATTATGGGCGACTACAGCTTTCATCAGCACGGTTCATTTTTGTACAATGGCAGCTACGGAAACGTTTTCTGCACGGGAGTAAACAGGCTGCTGGGGTATCTGAGCGGTACGGATTTCATGGTGTCGGAGCGTGCGTTAAATACATATGCCGATTTTATAATAGACGGTCATTCGTGGTTCTTTAAGGGTAATCAGTCGGATTTTTCGTGCTTTGGACGTGCAATTTCAAGAAAGACCGGAGTCGGAACTACGGTAAAAAGCGACAGCAAAAAGGCGGTGGAGGTGCTGCTTGCGCAGACAGGAATAGAGCGCAGAGCGGAGCTTAGGGGACTTTACGCAGACAGGCTGTCCTCGACCGATACATCAACGAATGCGGCAAAGCATTTTTATCTGTCGGATATAACCGTTGCGCAGCGTCCCGAATATTACGTAAGTGTGCGCACTGCGTCAAAGAGAAATACCTGCACGGAGTACATGAATAATGAAAATCCGTATGCGGCGTTTATCGCAGACGGTACAACGGTTATCATGAGGACGGGTAACGAATACAAGGGTATTTTTCCGCTGTGGGACTGGAGCATGATACCGGGCACAACAACAGAATACATATCACCGATGACTGCAATGAGTACAACATATCAGTACGGAAACGGTGAGTTTGTCGGAGGAGTGTCGGACGGAAAAAATGCTGTGTCCGTCATGGATTATAAGCGGCTCGGAACAACGGCAAAAAAGTCGTGGTTTATATTCGGCGAGGGCTTTGCGGCACTCGGAGCGGGGATAACAGATGCAGACGGAACAAAGGAGGTTCGCACCACGATAAATCAGTGCATGGCAAACGGAGCGGCGGTGTACCGAGGAGCGGAGGGAGGAACTGTTTCGGTCGGCGATGCACCTGTCGGAGATGCGGAATATGTGCTTCATGACGGAACGGGATATTATTTCCCCGGAGGTGAAAGCATTAATATACAGATAAATAACAAAAGCGGCAGTTGGTATAATATCAATACCTCACAGTCAAAGGATACGGTCTTTGGGGACGTGTTCACGCTTTACAAATCCCACGGCTTTGCGCCGACAGACGCTTCATACAGTTACATGGTTCTGCCGTCGGTGACGGAGTCGGAGCTTGCGGCATACGTCAAAAATCCTAATATGACAATTCTCTCCAATACAAAGGCAGTGCAGTCAGTGTGGAGCAAAAACGATAAAACGGCGGGAATTGTGTTCTGGAACAAGGGAGTACAGAATTATTACGAAAGCATTACCCTCCCGTCAGACAAAACGGGGCTGAACGGGGATATTCTTGTGGAGGCACTTCGTGACCCGTGTGTGCTTATGCTGAAAAAAACGGATTACGGCTTTGAGCTTATCATATCCAATCCGAAAAACAATAACCTCAAAGAAACATATATCGGAATAAACCGTCAGCTAAGCGGCAGCGGCGCATCGTGGGACGGAGAGAAAACAACTGTAAAAATCGACTTCCCTCAGGGGAACGAAAGCGGCTCGGCGGTTACGGTAAAGCTTTATGAATAATTGTTCAAAGCGTAAGAATTTTAAAAATCGGATTGACTTATGCGGAAGGATGTGGTATACTTATACCGAAAAAATTAATATCACACAAAGTGTCGGCTATGCCGCATTGGACACTGCCAAGGCATAGTCGGTGAAAAGGGAATGGGGTGCGAATCCCCTGCGAGATACTGTCGGTGTATTCGTTAAAGCTTTATGCGCATCGGTGAAAGCCGGTCATTGGGAAACTGAGAAGGCGGCGCATAAAGTGCAAGACCGCAAGGTCGGATAAAACGTAAGTCACAAGACCTGCTTTGATATTGCCTTGCAGAGCGCTTACGGCGCAGAGGCAATGTTTTTATCTGTATTCGGCTCAATTCATACCTGCGGAATGGGGTTGTTTTTGCTGCGGATAATTTGTGGTTGATCACAGGAAAACTCAGCTGTGGTAATTTTTCAGAGAAAAATTGCCGCAGCTTTTTGCTTTGCGGCAAACAAAGGAGAGAAAAACAGTGAAAACAAAACGATTGCAAAGTCTTATCCTTGCGCTGATAATGGTGCTTGGAATGTGCCCCGCAGTGTCAAGGGCAGCGGAGGACGTGTCGGCTGCGGACGTAACGGATATTAACGTTATCGAGCCGGAGCCTGAATATGCCGATGCGGAATTTGATATTAAGGGTGACGATGTAACAGAGCCGGCCGTCGGCGAAAACGGCGAATACCTGATAGGAAGTGCGGAGGAACTGTATTGGTTTGCGCAGAATGCGGCGCTTGACGCAGACGCGCGTCTTACGGGTGATATTGTGATCAACAGCGACATGACAGCGGACGAGAGCAGCCTTCGCATATGGAATCCCATAGGCGAGTCCTCCTCGAAAAAATATTCCGGCAGCTTTGACGGCGGCGGATATACCGTGTCGGGAGTTTATGTAAACCGTGCGGCGGCGGGAGCGGGATTTTTCGGATATACCGATATAAATTCCGAAATTTCAAATCTGACCGTTGACGGTATAATAATAGGAACAAAAAATTATACGGGCGGAATTGTCGGTGACTGCTACGGCACGGTGACGAACTGCCGCAACTTAGCCGAGATAAGGGGTTTTGCCTATGTCGGCGGAGTTGTCGGCGATTTGGAGAACAAGACAGGTTCGCCGTCCTCCATGCAGCGATGCGCAAATTACGGCAACGTGACAGCTGCGAGCCACAGTGCGGGCGGTGTTGTGGGACGTATTGATTCGTTAAGCGGCAGTGCGGTGTCTGAGTGCTATAACACAGGCAGCGTAAGCGGTACGACAAAGGTTGGAGGAATTGTCGGCGACCAGTACGCATACGGCTGCGGAATAAAGGACGTTTACAACATCGGAACGGTTACCGCTTCAACGGGATATGCCGGCGGTATTATCGGTAATTTCCGTGCGGGCAGGCTTGAAAACGCATATATGGCGTCAGAGATTATCGGAGCTGACGCTGCATCGGGCGGTAAAATTGCGGGAAGACTTGAGGCTGAGTCACAGCAAAGGACGTTTGCAAACGTCTACTATATTTCCGAACCGGAATTTGACGTTATTGCAAATCTGAACGGCTGCACTGTTCAGAATGGATCTGCCGAAAGTAAAACCGAAGATGAGCTTAAGCAGCTTGCCCAAGCTCTCGGTGACGCATTTGACAGCGATACGAATAACATTAACGGCGGTTTTCCGGTGCTGAAATATCAAAACGGCAGCGATGAAGAGGAGGGCCCGGAAAGCGATCCGAACGGCTGGGACGGCAAAAGCGTTTCCGAACCGGCTGTTGAGGACGGAGCATATCTGATTTCAACGGCAGAGGAGCTTGCGTGGTTTGCGCAGGAGTTAAAAACAAATACGGATATAAACGGTACTCTTACGGCAGATATTGATTTAAATAACAGAAAATGGACGCCTATGTGCCAAACAAGCAGGGACGGCGCATACAAAGGCAGCTTTGACGGTGGGAATTATACGGTTAAAAACCTGTACATTAAAGCAAGCAAAACGGGAGCGGCACTCTTTGCCGCAAATGACGGAAGCATAAGCGGTGTTAATGTGTCGGGAATGCTTGAAGGCTCTGACGTAGCGGCGGCTGTTGCTGCGTTTAATTACGGAGAAATCTCGGAGTGCGGCAATGCTGCTGCGGTTACGGGCGGCAATTATGTCGGCGGTATATGCGCATATAATTACGGTACCGTATCGGACTGCCGAAACACAGGCAGCGTCAAGGCAGACAAATATGCAGGCGGAGTGTGTGCGGCAAATTTTGAAGGTGCGGAAATAACACGCTGCCGAAATATCGGAACGGCTGTAAGCGGAACTGATTTTTCGGGCGGTGTCTGCGCCTCAAACGAGAGCAGCGTTACCGACAGCAGTAACGGCGGTATCGCAGTAGGATATGCCGCTGCGCTGAGATCGTATGTCGGCGGAGTTATCGGCTGGAACAACGGCACTGCGGCAAATCTGTATAACACAGGCTCGGTTATTTCGGCAGGCTCGTATACGGGCGGTACTGTCGGAATTTCAACATCGGGAACAACAGCCCAAAATCTTTACGGTACAGGCACAGTAATGGGAATGTACTATGATGATGACGAAAATTACAGACAATATTATGTGGGTGCTGCGATCGGACGGAAAACCGATGATATTTCCAATGCGTATTACCTCGATACGCTTGCGGTAAAAGGCGGCGGAACATCAAAAACCGAAGCAGAGATGAAGTCTGCCGATTTTGCGGAAAGCTTAGGCGGCGCATTTACGGAGGACACGCAGGGAATAAACGGCGGATATCCCGTATTTTCATGGCAGAACGACGCAGGTCTTATCGGAACACTGCCGCAGCTTGAGGGTAGTGTATCAATAAGCGGAAATGCCGAGGTCGGCGGTACTCTGACGGCTGTGTATGACGGAACGGCAGAAAACCCGATATTTGTATGGTACACTGCGGACAGCGAGGGCGAATACGTGCGTGCGATAGGCGATACGCTTACCGTCCCCGATGATACTGTCGGTCAGCTTGTGTACGTGAGAGTATTTGCTCATGGCTTTGGCGGGTATGTCGGAGCGCAAACCTCTGATAAAATCGAGGGAATGAGCGGAACGGTGACCTTGAGCGGACTGCCCGCAGTCGGCAGAACGCTTGCGGCTTCGTATTCAAATGAGGAGGATGAGCCGCAGTTTAGCTGGTACAGAGGAAGTGTTCGGATTCCGAACGCAAACGGGAACACATATACGGTTACAGCGGAGGATATAGGATATATCATAAAGGTTCGTGTAACGGGCAATAAAGCGGGCAGTGTTGAAAAGGCTGCATCGGCAAAGGCCGATGAGGCGGCAGCGTTCGGTATGTGGCAGACGGAGGAGTGTGAAGAACCGAGCGTTGACGGCGGTGTATATCTGATAACAAACGAAAAGGAGCTGCACTGGCTTGCGAGCGAGATAAACGGCGGAAATGTGTCCGCAGCGGCAAGACTGGTAAACGATATTGAGCTTACGGAGGATAAATGGTATCCGATAGGAAGTGAGGAGCTTCCGTTTACGGGTGAGCTTGACGGAAACGGCAAGACCGTTTCGGATTTGATTATAGATGTTGAAAACAAAAATAATGTAGGATTTTTCGGCTATGTCGGCGGCAACGGTGACGTTAAGAATCTGACCGTAACAGGTATGGTAAATGCGGTGAATGCATCGGCTGTCGGAGGAATTGCCGGATATACCGAGGGACGAATTTCGAGATGCGTCTTTGATGGTGGTGTTTCGGGAGATATTCAGGTCGGCGGTATTGCGGGGCTTATCGGATTTAGCGGAATGGTTACGGAATGCCGCAACGTTGCGGATGTAATCGGCAGCACGCAGGTCGGCGGCATTGCGGGCGCAAGCTCCGGAGGAAATACGTATTACTGCGTAAATACGGGTAATATCGGAGGGGAAAACGCCGAGCGTGTCGGCGGTATAGTCGGTGATGGTCAGAGCTACGCCATGATAATGTGCAGCCGCAGTACGGGTACGGTAACGGGCAGAACGTACACAGGCGGTATTGCCGGCAGTGTGTATGCCGCACCTGCGCCTCTTGGCTGCTATGCCGCAGGCGAGGTAAACGGCGGCACATATTCGGGCGGCGTTCTCGGAAGGCTTGACGGAACGGATTATATCCAAACGCTTCACGGCAGCTTTTATCTCGATACTATGCCCGCAGACGAAACGGCAGCGGCAAAAACGGACGATGAAATGAAAGAGGCTGCGTTTGTGACGGAGCTTAACAATGACGCATACGCAGACTGCTATACATCAAAAAGCGGCGGCTATCCGATTTTAAAATGGGAGTCGGTAAATGAAAACACAGGCGGAGGCGGAGGCGGCTCGGCTGTTGAAAGGAACATATCCGTATCGTTTACGCTTGTGGGTGATACCGTACACGGCGAAAGCGCACACAGCGGCGGAAAGGTAACGTGGATAGGCAAAACAACCGTTTCCGTCCCTGAGGGAACAACGGCATACGACCTTTTCAGAAAAGTTCTCGGTGAAAACGGATATACATATGAGGGCAAGGGCAGCGGATATGTTTCGTATGTTACATCACCGTCCGGAGTGCGCCTGGGTGAATTCAGCAACGGCGCATACAGCGGCTGGATGTATACGATAAACGGAAAATTCACCGATTCCATGTCGGTTGTAACGCTCAAAAAGGGCGATAACATGGTTTTCTTCTTTGCGGACGATTATCGTACAATAGATATGAGCGGCGGCGAAGAAAACACAGGCAGTACCGGCGGCAACGGCGGATACACATCAGCGGGAACAGACAAAACCGATACGAATACCGAAACACCGCCCGTCATTGAGGAAAAGCTGCCGTTTAAGGATACGGATGGTCACTGGGCGGCTGACGGAATACGATATGTGTATAAAAACGGCATTATGACGGGTACGGAAAAGGATATATTCTCGCCGAATGCACTCGTAAGCAGAGGAATGACGGCAGCTGTTTTGTACCGTATTGCGGGCAGCCCCGCCATTGAGGGCAAGGACAGCTTTGAGGATGTTGCGAAAGGGAAATATTATTACAGCGCAGTCGAATGGGCGGCAGCGAATAATATCGTAAACGGCTGCGGAGACGGAGTATTTGCACCCGATGCGCCTGTCACACGTGAACAGCTTGCGGCTATGCTTTATCGACTTGCGGAGCTTATGGGGCATGATACGGGCAAAAAAGGCTCGGCAGAGAAATTTGAAGATAAGTCCGAAATAAGCGGCTGGGCGATGGAGGCTCTTGAATGGGCGATTGCCGAGGGACTTTTGAACGGAACAAGCGAAACAACGCTTTCACCGAAATCAACGGCAACAAGAGCGCAGACTGCGGTAATATTGATGAGATTTTCGGATCAATAAAATGTGGAGTGAAAAATCATGAAATTTAAAAAACAGCTTTCGGTATTTTTGATTTTTGCAATGCTTTTCGGAATCAGTGCGTCGGCTTTTGACACAGCGGCTGCATTGACCGAAACGGCAGAGTATTTGATGAATACCTCCCCGGAGCCGCAGATTGGCTCTGTCGGAGGTGACTGGACGGTTATGGGACTGGCGAGAAGCGATGCGGAGGTTCCCGATGGCTATTATGAAAAATACCGTGATAATGCCGCCGAGTATATAAAATCTGTCAGCGGCGTGCTTCACGGCGTAAAATATACGGAGTATTCGAGAGTTATACTTGCACTGACGGCAATCGGTCAAAATCCGTCGGACATCGGCGGATATAATTTGCTGATGCCGCTCGGTGATTATGAAAAAACGGTTCGGCAGGGCATAAACGGCTCGATATGGGCATTGACCGCTCTTGACAGCGGCGGATATGAAATTCCGATTAACACCTCCGCCGCAGTTCAGGCAACGAGGGAGCTTTACATAAAGAATATACTTGACCGCCATCTGGCAGACGGCGGCTGGGCAATGGCAGGCGAAAAATCAGACCCTGACGCTACGGCAATGGCACTTCAGGCGCTTGCGAAATATACGGACAGAGAGGACGTTTCGGCGGCTGTCAGCAGTGCTGTGGAATTTCTGTCACTCAATCAGACGGAAAACGGCGCATTTACAAACGGCGGCACTGAAAACTCGGAAAGCTGTGCGCAGGTGCTTACCGCAATGTGCGAATTAGGAATACCGTTGACGGACGGCAGATTTGTTAAAAACGGGAATACCGTACTTGACGCAATGATGAGCTTTTACGTAAACGGCGGCGGCTTTAGGCATACGCCCGCAGAGGAAGATGTAAATCTCATGTCGACGGAGCAGTGCTTTTACGCACTTGCGGCGGCAAAAAGAGCGGACGAGGGAAAAAGCAGCCTATACCGCATGAGCGACACTGCACCGAATACTAAAGAAATATCCGCAAACAAAATGCCGATCGTATCACCCGGCAGAACATTCAGCGATATTTCCGACAGCAAAAGCAAGGCGGCGATAGAGGCACTTGCGGAAAGAAATATAATAAACGGAAAAACGGAAAACGCATTTGAGCCGAATGCGACAATGACGAGAGCGGAATTTGCCGCAATAACGGTACGTGGACTGGGACTTTCGGAAAGTGCGGGAGCATATTTTGACGATGTGACGGAGAGCGACTGGTTTTACGGCTATGTGAATACGGCGTATGACTGCGGAATCGTGAACGGAGTATCGGAAACGGAGTTTTGCCCAAACGGAACGATCACACGTGAGGAGGCTGCGGCAATGACTGCGAGAGCAGCAGGTCTTTGCGGAATGAATACGGCTGAAAATGCGGCGCGTGATATACTTGCGGGATTTTCGGATTATGTCAAAGTGTCGGACTGGGCGTTGAAGCCGTTGGCGTTCTGTGTTCAAAGCGGAATACTTTCCGATGAGCCTTTGGAAATAAAGCCGAAGGAACACGTGACGAGAGCGGAAATTGCAGAAATGCTGTACAATATGCTTGTTGCGGCACAATTGCTGTAGAGAGTGAAAAACAAATTTTAAGGGGTGATTTTGTTGTTTAACCGTAAGGACGGAAATAACTTTGTCAGATACGATATTATCTGTAAGGCGGCGGCTGCGGTCGGTGTGGCGGCGGTTTTGGCTTTTGCTTTCTTTTGGGGTTCTGATGCTCCGAAAAGCGGCGAAAGTCAGCTCCGTCCTGCGGAGAATGCGGAAATATCGGAAACGCACACCCCAAAGCCCTCCCGGTCTGAGGCTCCGTCCGAAAAACCGTCCGAAAAGCCAACGGAAAAACCGTCGGAAAAACCGTCATCAACGGCTGTCGCAAAGGCTGTCAAGGCAACGGCTCAGCCGCAGCAAGTGACGGAGCAGCCGCATACTGCGGAACCGACTTCTAACGAGGATAATCACCATGACCAAGCACCTCAGGAGCATTTCGGTACGGAAACGGAAATATTTTCCGGCAGTCAAGCGGAGAAAATCCCGCCGCCGATGAGCGGAGATACGGAGGCTTCGGATAAGGCACTCACCTGTACGATGTCCGTCACGTGCGGCGAGATACTCGGCAGAATGCCGCAGCTTGCGCCCGAAAAGCGAAGCCTTATCCCGGAGGACGGAGTGATTTTTAAGGAAAGCACGGTAAGCTTTTACGAGGGAGAAAGCGTATTTAATCTGCTTGTGCGTGAGATGAAAAAGAACAAAATACATCTGGAGTTTGTGAATACCCCCGCCTACGGCAGCGCATATATCGAGGGAATCGCCAATATATACGAATTTGACTGCGGCGAGCTGTCCGGCTGGACGTACAGGGTAAACGGAGTATTCCCGAATTACGGCTGTTCAAAATACCGCCTTAAGGAGGGCGACAGGGTGGAGTGGATTTACACGTGCGATCTCACAAAGCCTGAACCGTAAGCGAAAATGGAGCAGCCGCTGTTCGTTTGCGGAATAGCTTATTTTCAAATTTGTGCCGCACGGCGGCGGAAGGGAGAGTAAAATGCTTGGATTACGGGATTGTCACCCGATTGTAAGCTTTGCATATTTTGCGATTGTGATTGTATTTTCGTGTGTGTTTATGCACCCGATTTGTCTGGGGGCGTCGCTTGCGGGCGGATTTGTCTGCTCTGTACTGATTAACGGCGGCGGTGCGGCACTTAAGGGATTGCGGCGTATGGCTCCCGTCATGCTTGCGGCAGCATTGATAAATCCGCTTTTTAATCATGAGGGAGCGACAATACTTGCGTATTTCCCGAACGGAAATCCGCTGACTTTGGAATCCGTTGTATACGGATTTGCCGCAGCGGCTATGATCGGCAGTGTGATGTGCTGGTTTTCCTGCTTTAACGCAGTTATGACGAGCGACAAGCTGATATATCTTTTCGGACGGATAATGCCGTCAATATCGCTGATACTGTCCATGACACTCAGATTTGTACCCGAATTTACGGAGCAGCTTAAGGTGACGGCGAACGCGCAAAAATGTATCGGACGAGGAGCGCACGGCGGCAGTATTGTGCAGCGTGCAAAAAACGGACTTACTATTCTGTCAGCGATGATGACATGGGCACTGGAAAATTCAATAGAAAAATCGGAAAGTATGAGATCGCGTGGATACGGACTCAGAGGGCGAACATCGTTTTCGATATTCAAATTCGCAAAGGACGATGCGGCGGCTCTTGCGGCTGTGTTGATTTTGGCGATATATGTGATTATCGGAGGAGCAAACGGGGGAATGTATTTTAAATATTTTCCCGTTGCGGTAGGAGCGGAGTTAAGTCCGTTTGCGGGGAGTGTGTTTGCGGCGTATGCACTGCTGTGCATAATGCCGCTTTTCGGCATTTAATTTGTGCCGCCGCAGGGCGGTGGAATAGGGGATTAAAATGAAAAACTACAGTATAAAAAATCTTAGCTTTACATATCCCGGCGAGAACAAAAAGGCTCTTGACGGTATTGATATTGACATAGAACAGGGCGAATTTATTACGATTTGCGGAAAATCGGGCTGCGGGAAAACAACTCTCCTTCGGCTTTTAAAGTCAACGCTTGCGCCGTGCGGCAAGCGTGATGGTGAAATATCTTTTATGGGCAAGCCGCTTTCGGAAGCGGACGAGCGCACGCAGGCGGCGGGGATAGGCTTTGTAATGCAAAGTCCCGACAATCAGATTGTCACCGACAAGGTGTGGCACGAGCTTGCGTTCGGATTGGAAAGTCTTGGATTTTCAACGCCCGAAATCAGAGCGAGGGTGGGGGAAACAGCCTCGTTTTTCGGTATTCAGACGTGGTTTCACAAAAAAGTCACGGAGCTTTCCGGCGGTCAGAAGCAGATTTTAACTCTTGCGTCCGTAATGGCGATGCAGCCGTCTGTGCTTATCCTTGACGAGCCGACAAGCCGACTCGATCCGATTGCTGCGGAGGAATTTCTGAAAACGCTTGAGAAGATAAACAGGGAATTGGGTACAACCGTAATTATTTCGGAGCATAGGCTTGGGGAGGCTTTCCCGATTTCGGACAGGGTTATTGTCATTGAGGACGGACGGATAACGGCAGACGGAGTGCCGTCCGAGGTTGGAGCGGAATTGATGAGGTCGGAAATCGATATGTGTGCGGCACTGCCTGCGCCGATGAGGATTTTCGGAGTGCTTGAGAGTGGCTTGGAATGTCCCGTTACGGTAAGAGAGGGTAGGCTGCGGTTGGAAACGTATGCTCAAAATCATAATATCAATACAGATTTTGCGCCGTCCGATGAGAAAAAAACATCTGCTCAGGCTGTCGTTGAAATGAGGGACGTATGGTTCGGATACGGGGGAGGCGAGAGCGATGTGATACGTGGCATGAGCGTTAAAATAAACAGAGGCGAGCTGTTTGCGGCAGTCGGCGGAAACGGAGCCGGGAAAACGACGATGCTTTCGCTCATAAGCGGAATCAACTCTCCGAAAAGAGGAAAAATACTGATAAACGGTAAAAGCATTTCCGAAACGGACAAGCTGTACGGCGGCGTTATCGGAGCTCTGCCGCAAAATCCGCAGTCGCTTTTTGTGAAAAAATCGGTGCGGCGGGAGCTTGAGGAAATGCTTTCGGATTTGCCGCCCGCAGAGCGTGACGCACGTATACGTGAGATTGCGGAGGTATGCCGCATAGGGGGTTTGCTTGAGCGTCATCCGTACGATTTGTCCGGCGGCGAGCAGCAGATGGCGGCGTTTGCGAAGGTGCTGCTTGCAGCTCCGAAAATCCTGCTGCTTGACGAGCCGACAAAGGGACTTGACGCACATTTTAAGCAGATATTCGCAGATATTCTCATCGGTCTGAAGGAAAATGGAACGACAATTATTATGGTGTCGCACGATTTGGAATTTTGTGCCGAATATGCCGACAGATGTGCGCTTGTATTTGACGGCGGCATAGCCTCGGAGGGAGAGCCGAGGGGATTTTTTGCGGGAAAAAGCTTTTACACCACCTCCGCAAACAGAATGGCGAGAACCGTTTTGCCTAAGGCGGTGCTTGCGGACGATGTGCTGCGTGCGTGCGGAAAAGAGCCGAAAAAGCGTGAACGGAGCATAATTTCCGTACCGTGCGATTGCAGAGAAAGCAGCACGGAAAATGAAGCAGCACCGAAAAGACGCTCACCTGCGGCGGTTATCGCAGGGATTGTGTTTGCGGTATTGTTCGTATTGACCTGCGTGATATGGAAAAGGACGGATCGGTATTCGTGGCTTATGCAGCTGCTGACGATTTTTGAGGCGGGAGGAAGTCTGTTATGTCTGCTGCCGAAAAGGGAGATAGGAGTAAAAAATATACCGGGAACAAAAAAGCATACTGCCGTTGCCGCGGCTGCTGTGCTTGCTGTCGTGCCGCTGACGATATTTTTCGGAATGTATTATTTGGAGGACAGAAAATATTATTTTATAAGTATGCTTATTATACTTGAAACGCTGATACCCTTTGCGGCTGCGTTTGAAAGCAGAAAACCACGGGCGAGGGAGCTTGTGATTATAAGCGTGCTGTGTGCGGTCGGAGTTGCCGGACGTGCGGCGTTTTTTATGCTGCCGCAGTTCAAGCCGGTTGCGGCGGTCGTGATAATTACAGGGATATGCTTCGGTGCAGAAGCGGGGTTTCTCACCGGCGCAGTAACGGCATTTGTGTCAAATTTCTTTTTCGGACAGGGACCATGGACACCGTGGCAGATGCTTGCGTTCGGAATTATCGGTTTTGTGAGCGGTCTGATTTTCGCAAACCGCAAAAAAACAAAAACATCGCTCTGTATATTCGGCTTTTTTGCAGTGCTTGTGATATACGGCGGAATAATTAATCCCGCATCGGTTATAATGTGGCAGGAAAATCCAACTCTGCCGATGATTGTATCGTCATGGATAACGGGACTGCCGTTTGATTTGATACACGCAGCGTCAACGGTATTTTTCTTGTGGTTTGCCGCAGAGCCGATGACGGATAAGCTCGAAAGGGTAAAGGTTAAATACGGACTTACGGATTGCATTAAGTAACGGATAAATGCGCTTAATGCAATCATGCGTATACAGATATTGAATTTATCGATTTTTTTCATTTTAAAATTTTTTCAAAAATTTTCTTAAAAGCTCTTGACAAAATCGGTTAGTTATGATAAACTAACCAATGATGGTTAGTAAATACTAACTGATTTTATGTCGGCTCTGCCGATGGAGGTGAGGTTTAAAATGATGCCGCTGTCGCTTGCGAATGTTGGCGAGGACAACATTATAAAAAAGGTAGGGGGTAATCCACAGGTAAAAAGACACCTTGAAAATCTCGGCTTTGTTGCCGGGGGTGCGGTCAGGGTCATAAGCACCCTTGGGGGGAATGTGATCGTGAACGTCAAGGAAGCACGTGTTGCAATAAGTGAAGAAATGGCACGTAAAATCATGGTATAAGCAAGGAAATTAATGAAAGGAGTTAATGGTCATAAAAATGAAAACACTTCGACAGGCAAAAATAGGCGATACCGTGAAGGTGGTAAAGCTGCACGGTGAGGGCGCAGTTAAGCGCAGAATTATGGATATGGGTATCACAAGGGGCGTAGAGGTGTATCTGCGAAAGGCTGCGCCGTTAGGAGATCCCATTGAGGTGAGCGTCAGGGGGTATGAGCTTTCCTTGAGAAAAGCGGACGCCGAAATGATTGAGATTGAATAAAAATTTAATGTTAGGTTAGTTATATCTAACGAAATTGGAGGGATTAACGTGAAAAATACACTGCGCATCTCACCTTCTTTCGGGACTTGGAGTATACACATACGCCGTCGTCCCTCAAGAAGGCAATCTGCTTGTGTCTTTTCCACGTTATGATTTGTGCCGCCGCAGGGCGGCGGAATGGAG
>JAXDRV010000037.1:0-10664 GCA_034090805.1 Clostridia bacterium | reverse complement strand
GCCGTAAAAGGCAACAACATTCAGCAATACAGCAACGATAACGGCAAAGCAAAGAGTAACAATACTCTTTTTCTTCATGTTTGAAAATCATTCCTTTCTTTGTGGGATATAAAGCGGAAGCGAATGAGCCTCCTACATAACATCCCTGTTTTAATCATACAATAGTTATTATACAACCATTATACAAAAAAGTCAAGCACATTTTTGAAGGTGCAGTTTTACAATTTCTTTACGCAAATATTATTATACTGCCGAAAAGTGTTTTAATTTTCGGTTTGCTATCGGAAAAGTCTCGGAATACATGAGCCTGCCTGAAGATAAAAAATTATATGAATTTTGAAAAAAATAAAGGATTTTGACGCTTGCACGTCGTATTATAATTCAGAAACCTGCAATTTATAACCTATTTAAACAGGCATTGAAAGGGGGAGTGCGCTTTGCCGAAATGGATTTCGGATGATTTGTTTATGGAAATCTGTTCCGAAAATGATATAATAGACTACGTTTCACGCTACACAAGCCTTAAAAAGGCGGGCAGGGACTATATGGGGCTTTGCCCGTTCCACGGCGAGAAAACGCCTTCCTTTCATGTAAATCGTGAAAAACAGCTTTTCCACTGCTTCGGCTGCGGCGCAAGCGGGAATCTCGTTCAGTTCGTGATGCGTGCCGAAAATCTGAGCTATGCAGATGCGATACAGCAGCTTGCCGACAATGCGGGCATACAGCTCCCGGACAAGGAGGGGTATACCGACAAAAACAGCGAAAATCGCAAGCGGATACTCGAAATGAACAAGCTTGCCGCAAGATTTTTCTATAATTGCCTAAAGGACGAAAAGCTCGGAGCGGCGGCAAGGGCATATTTTTCCGAAAGACGAATATCTCAAAAAACGATAATAACCTACGGACTCGGCTTTGCTCCGTATTCAAAATCAAGGACGATGCTAACGGATTTTCTTAAAAGCAAAGGATATACGGAGGAACAGCTGCGTGACGCAAGCCTGGCGGTTGAGCGTGACGGTGTAACGATA
Source organism: Clostridia bacterium (assembly GCA_034090805.1). Classification (GTDB taxonomy): domain Bacteria; phylum Bacillota; class Clostridia; order UBA1381; family UBA1381; genus Ornithomonoglobus_A. The sequence goes on along the minus strand of JAXDRV010000037.1, from coordinate 9,636 downwards.
GATAAATTCCGAAATCGTGTAATGTTTCCGATTATAGATGTAAGAGGAAATGTAATCGGCTTCGGCGGGCGTGTGATGCACAACAAAAAGGATATTAACGGATTTAATATTCCCAAATATCTCAATTCCTCGGAAACGGCTGCGTTCGATAAAGGACGGAATTTATTTTCGCTGAATATTGCAAAAAATTCCAAAGAGCCGGAGCTTATCCTGTGCGAGGGATATATGGACGTTATTTCAACATATCAGGCGGGAATAACAAATATAGTTGCAACGCTCGGAACGGCGATAACGGAAAATCAGGCAAAGATTATGTGCCGTTACGCAAGCGAAATAATTATCTGCTATGACAGTGACGAGGCGGGAAAAAAGGCGGCACTTCGGGCAATCGAGATAATATCGTCAGTCGGAGGACGTGCGAGGGTCATGCGCCTTAAGGGAGCGAAGGACCCGGACGAATATATACTGAAAAACGGTGCGGCTGCGTTTCGAGAGGCAGTAAAAAAGGCTGTTCCGTCAACGGAATTTAAAATTTCGCTGATAAAGAGCAAATATGACATAACGGATACCGACAGCAAGGTGAAATTTGTATCCGAGGCTGCCGAAGCATTAAAAACCGTAACCGATGCGGTAGAGGTGGACGCATACATAAAAAAAATTTCGGAGGAAACAGGTATATCAAGGGACGCAATTTACGCAAGCTATAAGAATAAAATAAGCGAAGGGCAAAAGAATAATAAATGGCTAAGAAAAGAGGTAAAGCCGGCTGCCGAGAGGACAGCGGACAAGCCCGGAGAAAAGGTTACAAAGGCTTTGATTGAGGCGGAAAAGCGGCTGCTGTCGCTTATAGCGTCGTCGAAAAAGCTTTACAGAATAGCAAGCACCGAGATGGACAGCTCGGATTTTTCAACAGAAATTTACAGACGGCTTGCAAAAGCGCTCTATGACTGCTACGAAAGCGGCAGGAACCCCGACGAGGCGGCGATACTTAATGAGTTTTCGGGCGATACAGGGCTTGAGAACGAGGCATCATCGGTGTTTTACAATATGGAGATCTACAGCGGTGACGAGGTTACTGTTCATGAACTCCTTTATAATATAAGGCTTGAACGCCTGCAGATGAAAATAGACAGCGAAAAGGATTTCAAGCGTCTTTCGGAATATCTGAAAGAGCGTGAAAAACTGCTCAGCGAAAGGAATAAGTGGGAGGAAACGGTATAATGGAAGAAAATGTAATGGACGCGGCAGCGATAGAAAAAATCGAAAAAATCAAAAAAAACCTGATTGAAAAGGGCAAGAAAAAGGGAGTGCTGAGCTTCAAGGAGGTTGTTGCCGCATTTTCGGAGACCGAGGTATCGACAGAGGATATAGAATCATTTTACGATACGCTTGAGCAGGAAAAGATTGAGCTTGCCGAGGAGGATATAGATAAGGAACTTGAGGAGCTTGAGGAGGTTGAGATAATCTCCAAGGAGGAGCTTGAGGACTTATCGGTACCTGACGGAATAAGTATCGACGACCATGTAAAGATGTATCTTAAGGAAATAGGTAAGGTAGATCTTTTAAGCCCGGACGAGGACACGGAGCTGGCAAAGAAAATGGCAGACGGTGACGAAAATGCCAAAAAGCGGCTTGCCGAGGCGAATCTGCGTCTTGTTGTGTCGATTGCGAAAAGGTATGTGGGCAGAGGTATGCTGTTCCTTGACCTTATCCAGGAGGGAAATCTCGGTCTTATAAGAGCGGTGGACAAGTTCGATTATACAAAGGGATATAAATTCTCGACCTATGCAACATGGTGGATAAGACAGGCAATAACAAGGGCGATAGCGGATCAGGCAAGAACCATAAGAATACCCGTGCATATGGTTGAAACGATTAATAAGCTTGTGAGAGTTTCAAGACAGCTCGTTCAGGAGCTGGGCAGAGAGCCAACCCCGGAGGAGCTTGCAAAGGGACTTAATATGTCGGTTGAAAAGGTAAGAGAAATCTCAAAAATATCACAGGAGCCTGTTTCGCTCGAAACTCCGATAGGTGAGGAGGAGGACAGTCATCTCGGAGATTTTATCCCGGACGATGATGCTCCGGCACCTTCTGAGGCGGCAAGCTTTGTCCTGTTAAAGGAGCAGCTCGGAGATGTTTTGAAAACTCTTACGCCGAGAGAGGCGAAGGTTTTAAAGCTGCGTTTCGGACTTGATGACGGCAGACAGCGCACTCTTGAGGAGGTTGGCAAGGAGTTTGATGTAACTCGTGAGCGTATTCGCCAGATAGAGGCAAAGGCATTAAGAAAGCTCCGCCACCCGTCAAGGAGCAAAAAGCTCAAGGATTTTCTTGATAACTGATACGGAGGACGTTTATTGATGGATTGGATAAAAGCAACAATATATACAACCTCGGAGGGAATAGAGCCTGTCAGCGGCAGGCTTTATCAGCTTGGCATAAACGGTATTGAAATAGACGATGAGAATGATTTCAAGGATTTTCTCGAAAACAATAAGCAATACTGGGATTATGTTGACGAGGAATTAATAAAGTCCAAAGAGGGCGAAACAAAGGTATCGGCATATGTGAGTGATAATCCTGCGGGATATGAGATGCTGGCGGCGGTAAAAAGCACACTTGCGGAGCTTAAGGAGCTTGATACGGATAATGAATTTGGCAGACTTGATCTGGAAACCTCAGCTCTTAACGAGGAGGATTGGGCAAATAACTGGAAAAAATATTTCCATCCGATGGAAATAGGCGAGAAAATCCTGATAAAACCGGAATGGGAGGAGCTTTCGGAGGAAACCGACAGAGTTGTGTTTAACATAAATCCCGGTATGACGTTCGGAACAGGCTCGCATTACACGACACAGCTTTGCATTGAAAGCCTTGAACAATATATAACGGAAGGCTCGGAAATGCTTGATTTGGGCTGCGGCAGCGGGATACTTTCGGTTATTTCGCTTATGCTCGGCGCAAAAAAGGCGGTTGCTGTGGATATTGATCCGAATGCGGTTGATATAGCGTATGCAAATGCGGAGAGAAACGGCGTTGACAAGTCTAAATACAGCGTATATGCGGGAAATATTCTGACAGATGAGGAGCTTCAGCACCAAATCGGAGGAAAATACGATGTTGTTGCGGCTAATATAGTTGCGGACGTTATCATAGGACTTACGCCTAAGGCACGTGAATATATGAAAGAGGACGGAGTCTTTATCACATCGGGAATAATCGAGGACAGGACGGATGACGTTAAGGCGGCACTTGAGGAAAACGGCTTTGAAATCGTGGAGATAAAGCAGCGTAAGGATTGGGTTTCGATAGTATGCAGACAGAAAAAATAATAAATATAGGAAAAAACAGCGATAATTCGTACTTGATTTTAGACGAGAAAAATGTTGTTGTTGACTGCACTGCGGCGAAAAACGCAGAGAATCATATGTCAAACCTCAAGTCGGCTCTCGGAGACGGCAGACTTGATTATATAATCATCACTCATGCCTCGCCGGAAAATACAGGCTCGCTCGCTGCACTTATGAGAGAATATCCGTCGGCAAGGATAGTTGCGTCGGCTGCGGGAATAAAAAATCTTACCGAAATTCTCAATTCGGAATTTCCATATGATATAGCCAAGGACGGAGCGGCTTTGGAGCTGGGGAGTATTTCTCTTAAGTTTTTCATACTCCCGAATTTGCCGTGGACGGATACAATGGCGGTATACTGTGCTGAGAAAAAGGCTTTGTTTTGCGGCAGTATATTTTCCGCACGGGAAAATTATTATAAAGATGTAATAAGCGTGTATGCCGATTATGCCGAAACTGCGGCAAAAAGGCTGTCTGCGCTTGACATAAGAAAAGTTTTTTCGATGTGCGGCGAAATGATAAGCGAAATAGGTACATATATCAAAGAGTATTCCGCAGAGAGAAAAACAGAACCGTTTGCGGCTGTATTTTATGCTTCGCATTACGGATATACCGCAGAAATGGCAAGGATTGTTGCCGATGCGTTTGAAAAATCGAACATGAGCGTTTGCGTATACGATACCGACCGTGATGATTTTGAGGAAATGAAAAACGCTCTTAATCAATGTAAGTTCTTTGCGGTGGGGACGGGAACGAAAAACAGAAACGCTTATGAATCCGTATGGCGTCTTGTTTCGTCTGTTGATATGGTGAACAGAAAATATACTCCGTGTATGGTTTTCGGCTCGTGCGGTTGGAGCGGCGAGGGAGTGTATTTGTTGGAAAGATTTTTAAAAAGTGCGGGTCTGAAGGTGTTTGAAAAACCGTTTCTTGTTAAATTCGGCATGAATGAGGAAGATAAGAGTAAGCTGCGCGAAACAGCCGAAAAGCTTGTAAGCAAAGGAGAGCAGTAATGGCGCTTTATACCATAGCGGATCTTCATTTGCCGCTCGGAATCGATAAGCCGATGGATATATTCGGTCATGCGTGGGAAGGATATGTTGACAGACTGCGATATAACTGGCAGAGAAAAATCAAACCCGGCGATACGGTTGTGCTGCCGGGCGATTTTTCGTGGGCGACGTATCTTGAGCAGAGCGAAAAGGATTTTGAATTTCTTCATGGCTTAAACGGCAGGAAAATACTGCTGAAGGGAAACCATGATTACTGGTGGACAACGATGAATAAGCTTTATTCATTTACCGAGGAGCATGGCTTTGATGATGTGAATTTTTTGCAGAATAATTATTTTGAATACAACGGAATTGCACTGTGCGGAACACGAGGGTGGCTTAACCCGTCATGGGAGAGCTTCGGCGAGGAGGACGGAAAAATATACGACAGAGAGGTGCTTAGACTTGAACTGTCGCTTAAAGCTGCGGATAATTATAAAGAAAAATACGTATTCACGCATTATCCGCCGCTTGATATACGTCGGACGCCAAACAAATTTACCGATATGATGAAGAATTTCGGAGTAACAAAGTGCTTTTACGGACATCTTCATGCAGCATCCCACAGAAATGCCGTAAACGGCATCGAGGACGGGATAGAATACCGCCTGATTTCAGCAGACTATCTGCAATTTGATCCGTTTTTGATTGAGGAGTGAGAGATATGAAATTAATGTTTGCATCAGATATTCACGGCTCGGCATATTTTGCCGAATTGCTAAAGGAGCGTTTTTACGAAGAAAGAGCGGACAGACTGGTATTACTCGGAGATTTACTCTATCACGGACCGAGAAATGACTTGCCGAGGGAATACAACCCCAAAAAGGTGATTGAGATACTTAACGGCATAAAAGACTCTCTTCTGTGCGTAAGGGGGAACTGCGATACCGAGGTTGATCAGATGGTACTGGATTTTCCGATACTTGCGGACTATGCTGTAATGTATCTTGACGGGAAAATGCTGTATATAACCCACGGTCATCACTATAATCCGCAGACGCCGCCTCCGATAAAAAGCGGCGATATACTGATGAACGGACATACGCATATAAGCGCAGATGAAATTGTAAAGACCGACACAATAAGCTTTCGCTATCTCAATCCCGGCTCTGTATCCATACCGAAAAACGGTACGAGACACAGCTATATGATATACGAAAACGAAAGCTTTGTGCTGAAAAATCTTATTTGACAATAACGGGCGATGTGGTATAATCCGCATTGCCCTTTTTGTTTTTGCCGCACAGCGAGAATATATCCTGCGCTCTTATATCGGCTGCAAAAACGGGATCCTTTTCGGAATAATCGGCGGTTTTTGTGATAATCGTCAGCTCCGAATTTTGTTTTATTGTGCGCAGGATTTCCGCTCCCGCAGCCGTCATACCGAGGACACGCAGGTATTTGGCGGGAGAATGAGCAAGCTCTTTTGTTATATTCAAAAGCGCACAAAGCAGCACACGTTGTATTCTCGTCATTGTATACCGTTTTGTTTTTACCGCTTCGGCAAGCTCTGATATTGACGAACAGTCCAAAGCCGCATTTAATATTCTGTTTTCCATTCCCTCGGACACTCCGTTTATATCAGCCAATTCACGGGCAGACATACACCTGAGCCGTGCAATTACGGCATAATCAAGAGCCGAAAGGTCATAAACGTCAAAATCCGAACCGGGGAGCAGCTCTGATATATCATCGCCCTCAAAAATTTTCTTTCGTATGCCCGTTGCACTGGCAAACGGCTGAATAACTGTATCGTGATACCCTGCACCGATGCGCTTTATTGCATGGGGAGTAATGCTGCTGCTGCGGCGCATGAGGGAACGTATATATTCGAGAGCCAAAATATCATTGGGCTTTGACAAAAGCTCGGCGGGAATATATCCCTTAAAAGCTTCGGCACGTGCTGACGGATATGACGCACCGCTGCCGATAAGTCGTTTTATTTTCGCCGATACCTCCGGCGGCTCGTGTTCAAGCAGATGTGCGGATTTTGCGAGAAGCTCGGTATCTCCGTACTCTGAGCCGAAGCAGAGTATATCGACGGCTCGTGAGCTGTTTAGAATAGACACTGCACCGTCCGCAAACTCACGTGCACTGTTAAGTGCGTAAATTACCGGCAGCTCGACAACAAGGTCAGCACCGTTTTCGAGAGCTGCTCCCGCACGAGTCCATTTATCCGTTACCGCAGCGTCACCTCTTTGCACAAACGGCCCGCTCATGATAACCATTACCGCATCGGATAATTCACACATTTTTGAAAGCTGATATTTGTGTCCGAAGTGAAACGGATTGTATTCTGTAATAACTGCTGATACTTTCATATTAATCCTCCATTCAGCCGCCATGCGGCGGCACAAATCATAACGTGGAAAAGACACTTGTCATCACTTTTGCTTTGCAAAAGCCGCACTCCGTGCGTCCGCCCTTCTTGGCGGCGAGTGCAGATTGCCTTCTTGAGGGATGACGGCGTATGTGTATACTCCAAATCTCGAAAGGAAGTGAGAGGCACTGTGTATTTTCACATTAATTTAATCTCCTGTTTTTCGGCAATGCTCTTGCTGCCGTAATTCCTATAACCTTTTCTGCACCGGCGTAAATAAGTGCCTCGGCACAGCTTTTTAAGGTACAGCCGGTGGTGTAAATATCATCAACGAGTATTATTTTCTCGCCCTTAAGAAGCTCGGTTGCCGCAAACGCATTTTTGACATTGGCGGCACGATATGCGTTCGAAAGGCTGCTCTGCCTTTCGGTGTTGCGTGTTCTTATGAGAACGTCCGTATCAAGAGGAACACCCATACATTTCGCAATGCCCCGTGCCAAAATCTCCGATTGATTATAACCTCTTTCCTTAAGGCGTGCCGTTGAAAGAGGTACGGGAACAGTGCGTGTAAAGCTTTCGCTAAAGGAAAAATCACACAAAAAATTCGTCAGGATTTTTGTGAGAATATCTCCGTTTTTGAATTTTCCACTGAATTTAAAATCCCGCAGAATTTTAACCGCTGCACCCTTGTATTCGAGAGGACTTATGATGTATGCAAGCGGCGGTGCGGCGTCAAAGGTTGCTTCGCTCCTTGTAAAATGCAGCTTGTCCGCACATTCCGTGCAGATACCGGCTCCGCCGTCGGTTACGAAAAAGCAGTCCGACTTTTTCTTGCGTCTGCATGAGATACAATAAATGTAATCCCCCTTTTCAAATATGCGTGCAAATATATTCATGCTCCGTACACCTCCGTATGCGCCCGATGATATAATAAAAGTTGCATTTATATTATTATACAACAAAATGCTCCGTTAGTCAAATATTACAAAATATATTACGTTTTTGTGAAAAGGGTTGATTAAATATTAAAATGATATTATAATAATAAGTAAGTTTGATGTGAAAGGAATTGTACTATGTCTGATTTAAAAAAGAATAAATCCCATTCCTTTATGGGCAATGTCGTGATTGTGCTTGTTGCACAGCTGATGGTGAAGCTCCTCGGAATGGTGTATCGTATCGTGATAACAAATATCGACGGCTTTGGAGATAAAGGCAACGGATTTTATACTGCCGGCTTTCAGATTTATACCGTCCTGCTTGCGATTTCATCGGTAGGTATCCCGAATGCTATTGCAAAAATGGTTTCGGAGAGAACGGCGCTTAAGGATTACAAGGGTGCGGACAGGATTTTCAAGACTGCATTTTTGCTTTTTGCGGCGATAGGTCTTGTGTGCTCCGCAATTCTCTACTTCGGTGCGGATTTCTATGCGGTAAGCATAATAAATATGCCGGGAGCGGAATACAGCATACGCGCGCTTGCACCATCGATATTCTTCGTGTGCGTGTCATCTGTTGTCAGAGGATATTTCCAGGGTATGAACAACATGGACGCAACAAGCCGTTCACAGGTGCTTGAGCAGATATTCAAATGCTCACTGACAATCATATTCGTTGTTGCCGCTATAGGACAAACTCCCGAAATCATGGCGGCATGGGCAAATGCGGCATCGTCTGCGGCAACGCTTTTGTCGTTCGGGTATTTGGCAGTGTTTTATAAAAAGCGCCGCAGCGGTATCAGGGAACAGCTCAGACAAACGGCGGCGGAAACAATCTCGACCGGTACGGGACGGTTAATGCGCAGTATACTCATGCTTTCGATTCCCATATCTCTTGCATCTATAATAACTGCGGTCAACAGAGTAATCGATACCGCAACAATTACACGTGGTATAGAGGCGGCATTTGCGGCGGGGATTCCGGAGCATCTTGACAATGCGGGTAAAATCGTTGCGGCAATTCTCAATCCCACAAAGGCACAGCTGAATGACGAGGCGGTTCGCCTTGCGGGAATGCTTTCAAAAAGCGATGTGCTGATAAATACTCCGCTTGCGCTGAACTTTGCGTTTGCCACGGTGCTTGTGCCGACAATCGCCGGTGCACTGGCGGTGGGAGATAAGGAAAAAGCGTCAAAAACCGCTTCATATTCCTTCCTTATTTCAACAATACTTATTCTGCCGTGCGCAATAGGATATATTTCACTTGCAAAGCCTATATATAATGTGATCTATCCCGGAGCATCACTCGGCTATGATATGCTTGCAATGACTGCGGTGTCGCTGCTTTTCAGCGGACTGAGTCAAACAATGTCGGGAACACTTCAGGGAATAGGCAAGGTATACGTTCCGGCGATAGGTCTGCTTATAGGGTGTATAGTAAAGGTTATACTTAATGTCGTTTTGATACGTATTCCGTCAATCAATATTTACGGTGCTGTCATAAGCACTATAGTTTGTCAGATTACGGCATTTTTGATAAGCTTTGTGGTGATGTCAAAGTATATAACGCTTAAAATAACCTTGTTTAAATATGTGCTGAAACCTCTCGGAGCAGGTCTTGTTATGGGTGCGGCGGCTTTCGGTGTGCATCGAGTTATAACAATGCTGTTAGGGACGGATTTTGTCGGAAATTTAGTGGCAACGCTTTCGGCGATAGCGATAGGCGCAGTGCTGTATATTGCTCTTATCTTTATATTAAAAACACTTGATAAAGACGAAATAGAAATGCTCCCTGCGGGAAGTGCGATATATCGCATAATGAAAAAGATGGGTTTGTATAAATAATGCTCACTGAACAAATGCGATTTTCAATCGCATTTGGAAAAATTATGACTATTGTCAAAATTTTTCGTGTAAAATCAGAGATTTTACACAGTTCGCATTGATAAAGTCTGCCCAAATAAATATTTTGAGAGCAA
>JAXDRV010000036.1:0-7340 GCA_034090805.1 Clostridia bacterium | reverse complement strand
TAAAAATTTGTAATTGTTATATCTTTTATACCACCCAATTCAGAATTAACATAATACACCGGTGATGTAGTCGAATTTTTGTTTTTATCTTTAAATATATTATCTTCTATAATGTTTCTTATCCGTGATATTATATTATTATCCATATATGAACAGTCATTTTTCAGCCACTCATTGTAGCAAGCGGAAAGAGGATATTCAAGCCGCAAAAGTTCCTTTATTTGCTTTGCGTCAAGAAAATCACCTTCAAAAAGCATTAGAATGTCATCACGCATAACCTTTTCATACGATGCAGAAATGATTTCCTCCGGCGTAGAATGTTTCAGCTTTTCAATAAAGTTCTCTTGTTCATTACACATTTTCTCATAGAGTAAATCACGCAGTTCCTGTTCGTTTTGCATTAAAATCAGCCTTCCTTCTTTTTATAAGTTCCGCAGGCATTTTGTATATACACATAATCCTCATATGTTATTTCACCTTTAATCAAAGCCTGCCGTGCTTCATACACCTTTTTCAGATAACGGTTTATTGTGGTGCAGTCATCGGGAAATGAGAGCGACACCGTGTCACCGTTTTTATTCCAATTAAGACCGTAAACCATATCAATCTTAAATAGAGTGTGCAGTGTTTCAAGCTCGGAATCTATTGAGAGCTTTGATATGGCAAACTTGTGTATGCCGAGCTGCTTTGCTAATTTTGTTGCAATCCGGGCTTTTGCGATGCTTCTCTCGTTTTCATACTGTCCTATGCGTATTCCGGCACTATTTTTCGGAAAACCGACCTTTTCGCCGAGTTCCGTTTGTGAAAAGCCGTTATACTGCCGGCACAGCCGTATTGTCCTCCCGATAGGTTTTACTTTTTTCGTGTTCATAATTTCATCATTCCTTTCATAAGTTCAGGCATAAAAAAACCGACAAGATTTTCTCCTGTCGGTTATGTCCCTTATTAAATTTTATCAAATATCCGGTTTTTCTATTCTTAAATATTTACACCTCAAATACCAAGCCTGTTCGCTTGAAATAAGGTTTTCAACCTCTGCGGAATTTATATCGGCATTAAGCTCGCACCAGCATATATCCCAATGTATATCTTTTTTGCCGCTGTCTATGATTTTCCAAGATTTTTTCATATTTTCAAGCGACTCGGCAAGATATTCCGGAAGTCCGCATTCAAAATGCGTTTCATCTGTCGACAAACCTGTTTTTGTGTCATACTCCAAAATTCCCGTTTTTATCGGCTTATCCAATGTGTTCACCTCGCTTTCTCCAATTTTTTCTATTATATATAAGTATATTTCTCTTGTCAAAAAATCGGGAATTTATCTTGCCATATCATATTCACGCCGTTTTTGCGGTGCTTCTACATCCGAAACATCTGTGTCGATTACACCCGCCTCCTTCTTATCCATTTTAAGCAGTGCTTCAACGGCGGCAAGGCGTTTTGTTTTCTCCTGAAGCTCCTGCTCCTGCGGAAACGGTCGCTTTGCTTCGACCTTTGCGGTTTCATACTGCGTATTTATGTTTTCAAGCTCCGCCTTTGCCGTTTCAAGCCTTTTTTCAAGACCTTCAAGGGCATTGTCGATACGCTGAATATTACCGAATACATCAGTTCCAAGCTCCACCTTGTATGACCTTGCACCCACAAGACTTACATAGAAATTCTTTTGAAAGCTGTCAAAGGACAGCTCCATAGAAAAACCCCGGTAGTCACCGATTAAAACCGGCTCCTCCGAGGTCATTTTCTTGCAGCGTTCAATGAGCGCATTTCCCGCTTTTTCCTTTTCAAAATACCCGAATCCGTCAATGGTCATTGTATTGAATTTATCCTCTATCTTAGGGTATTTTTTTACTGTCTGAATATCGGTTTCCAATCCCTTAATTCTTGCGGTAGTTTCCGCAATCTGCTTCGGATAGAATTTTACCACCTTATCCTCAAGGTCATAAATCTGCGACATAAAGGACGATTTTATCAACTTCAGCTTTGATACCTCCGTGTCAAGCTCCATTTTTTCCTTGATGTACGGATTACCCGTTGACAGTGCCTTTATCTCTGCATAGGAAAGAGCAGTCGGATCTATATCATCAGCAACTCTGACGGGGGATTTTGAGGTAAATATCTGCGAGATAAATTTTTGCTTCTGCTCAACCGTCTGCCACATATATGTGTCAAATGTACCTTTGGTAACATATCGGTAAATATGTACCTTTTCGTTTGTATTTCCCGGTCTGATAATTATTCCGGCGCGCTGCTCCAAATCTGCCGGACGCCACGGACAATCAAGGTCATGACTGGCATAGAGCAGAGTTTGCACATTCGTTCCGGCACCCATTTTTGAGGTAGATCCGAGAAGTATCCGAACATCTCCTTTGCGTACCTTTGAAAACAAGTCCTTTTTCTTAACCTCTGTATCTGCGTTATGAATAAAGGCTATTTCATTTTCAGGTATGCCTTTTTCAAGCAGCTTATCCCGTATGCTGTTATATACCGAGAATGTGCCGTCATTCTTCGGTGTTGACAAGTCGCAGAAAACCAACTGCGTTCCGTGAATATCCGTTGTTTCTTTCCATATATCAAACACCCTGTCAGCACATACAGAAACCTTTGATGTTTCATCATCGGGAAGCATAGGATTTATCATTCTTTGGTCAAGCGCCAGCTTCCTGCCGTCGTTTGTAATCTTGAGCATATTGTCAATGCTCGGATCAACAGCTCTGTTTCGCACCGATTCGGCTCGTTCACCAAGTTCTTCCACCATATCCTTCTGAAACTCGGTAGGCTCGGCAATTTCGTTGTGGTATTCCACCTCCGGCACAGGCAGTTTTAACATATCCGCTGTCTGAATATCTGCTGTTTCCTTAAACATCGATATAAGTTCGGGCAGATTGAAAAACTTTGCAAAGCGTGTTTTCATACGGTAGCCTGTGCCCTCCGGGGCAAGCTCCATTGCCGTTACTGTTTCGCCGAAGGTGGATGCCCACGCGTCAAAATGCTGCAAACCGTTATTTTCAAGCGTTTTATACTGTAAATACCTCTGCATTGTATAGAGTTCTACCATGCTGTTTGAAACAGGAGTTCCCGTTGCAAAGATTACGCCTTTGCCGCCCGTAATTTCATCAAGATACTGCGTTTTCATAAAGAGGTCAGATGATTTCTGTGCTTCCGTCTGTGCAATACCGCCCACATTACGCATTTTTGTGTATAGGAACAAATTTTTATAAAAATGCGCCTCGTCCACAAACACTCTGTCAACGCCGATTTCTTCAAAGGTAACAACATCGTCCTTGCGCTCTTGGTCGTTTAATTTTTTCAGCTTTGCATCAAGTCCACGCTTTGTCTTTTCCATTTGCTTTACGGTATAGCGTTCGGCATTTTCGGCTTTTGCACTGGCAATACCGTCAAGGATTTCATCAAGCTGTTTTTGAAGTATGGCTTTTTGCCGTTCTGCCGACATCGGTATTTTTTCAAACTGTGAGTGTCCGATGATTACTGCGTCATAATCGCCTGTTGCAATTCTTCCGCAGAATTTCTTTCGGTTTTTCATCTCAAAGTCTTTCTTTGTTGCAACAAGGATATTTGCCGCCGGATAAAGCTGCAAAAACTCGCTTGCCCATTGCTCCGTCAGATGATTGGGTACTACAAAAAGGGACTTGTTGCAAAGTCCGAGCCGTTTCATTTCCATAGCTGCGGCAACCATGGTCCAAGTCTTTCCGGCACCGACAACATGACCGAGCAAAGAATTACCGCCGTACATAATCCTTGCTACGGCGTTTTTCTGATGCTGCCGAAGCTGTATTTCGGGATTTATGCCGTTAAAGGTAATGTGACTGCCGTCATACTCACGGGGACGGTTGGAATTAAACCGTTCATTATACATCCTGCAAAGGGTATCCCTCCGTGACGGCTCTTTCCATATCCAATCCTCAAAGGCTTGCTTGATTACGGTTTGCTTTTGCTGGGCTATCGTTGTTTCCTTGACATTCAGCTTTGCAACCTTGTTTCCGTTTTCGTCATACACATAGTCAAAGATACGCACATCACGCAGGTTTAGCGAATCCTCAATGATTTTGTATGCACTTATACGGTTTGTGCCGTATGTATTGGTCGCTTTTACACCTTTATCGGCACTCTTGTTTTGGATATTCCATTCTCCCGTAAGGTTTGAGTATTTAACATCAATTTTATCACGGGCATAGTAATTTGGTGAGAGCAGCTCAAACACAAATTCCTTGATGTATTCGGGCGGTATCCAAGTTGTTCCGAGTTTTACGGAAATCTCGCCTGCGCTCAAATCATTCGGCTGTACCTTTTGCAGATATTCTGCGTTTATTTTGTATTCGGGGTTTGCCTCTGCCATTTGCTCTGCTTTCCGCAGCTTTTCACGGACATTTCCGGAAAGATATTCATCGGCTGTCAGATACTTTTGCTCACTATGAGGAAATTCCTCATATTCGGGATTTAGAAATATAACGCCGTGTAAATCCTCATAGAGCTGCTGTTCGGTCTTACCGGAGAGCTTTTCCATAAAAGTAATGTCAATCTTTGCTTTCTCGGCAATAGATACCGCAAGAGCCTCATCAGCCGTATCAACCTTTGTTACCTCGTGCTTTGCTCCGATTGTTCTTTTGGTGAACATATCTGCCTTGCGCTCAAGTTCGCCGTTTTCATTTAGCACCTCTAAAGAGCATAATAAAAAATAACTGCTGTCCTCGGAAAAGGCAAGAGCATTACCCCGTGAATTGATAAGTCCGTATTTCTTTGTGAAATCATCATAAAGAGTATTCAGCTTTGCTTGCTGTGCCTTTATTTCATCATCGGAGTAGTTTTCCGTCTGATATTCTATTAAGGTTCTGACGCAGTCACGAAGCTCAATCATACCTTTTACACGGTTTTCTGCGGTAGCATTCATCTCAATTTTACGCATAAGACTGTTTTCACGGAAATATATATCACCGTCTACAACCGTGTAACTGAAATTTCTGACATTCGGATCGGCAGGAATAGTAACTTCCTCGTCGTTTGAAACATCGTCAAATTCATACTCGGTAATTTGTGCGTGTATGTTTTGAATTGCTCCGTCAAGCTGCTCGGAAAGAGGTATATCATCTATCGGCGCACAGGTAAGCTCCGGACCGAACGGGCCGCTGACCTCCTTCAGTTCTCCCATAACCATATCGGGGTTATCCAAAAAGTATTGATTTACAGGCTGTCCCGTTTCGTGCTGCCCGACATTTACCCAATCGGGCATTATATCCGTCATTCGCTCACGCTTTTGTAAAAAGAGAATATCCGCTGTAACATCTGTCCCTGCATTTTTCTTAAAAGTGTTGTTCGGCAAGCGTATGGCTCCGATTAAGTCGGCTCTTTGTGCAATGTAGTGCCGTACCTTTGAATTACGCTTATCCATAGTGCCGGAGGAGGTGATGAAAGCCACAACGCCGCCCGGACGCACCTTATCCAAGGTTTTTGCAAAGAAAAAGTCGTGTATGAGAAAGTTATATTTATTGTACTTTTTATCAAGTACCTTAAAATCTCCAAAGGGCACATTGCCGATGGCTATATCGAAAAAGCTGTCGGGAAGTGCCGAGTCCTCAAAGCCTTGTATGACAACGGAATTTTTCTGATAAAGCTGCTGTGCAATTCTGCCTGTGATGCTGTCAAGCTCCACGCCGTACATTTTGCTTTCTCTCATACTGTCCGGCATAAGCCCCATAAAGTTGCCGATACCGCAGGACGGCTCCAAAATGTTGCCCTGTGTAAATCCCATATTGGAAAGTGCCTTATACATTGCCTTGATTACAACAGGCGGAGTAAAGTGTGCCGTAAGGGTAGACGCTCTTGCTTGTTCATATTCTTCGGGCGAAAGTGTGACGATAAGTTCCTTGTATTCGTCCGCCCAATTTGATTTTGTTTCGTCAAATGCGTCAGCAAGACCGCCCCAGCCGACATATTGTGATAAAATCTCCTGTTCTTCGGGTGTAGCAAGCCTGTGGTCAAATTCAAGCTCGTGCAAAAGGTTTACGGCTTCTACATTCCGTCTGAATTTTTCTTTCGGTGTTCCGTATCCGAGTTCGTCATTTGATATTTGAAAATTGTGACGCTCGGAAATGGGTATTTCGGGATATACAACGATATTCTGTACCTTCTGCGGCTTTGCCTTTTGAAACTCTGCCGTTATCTGCGGCTTTTCCTGTTCGGCAACGATACACTTAACAAAGTCAATGCTCTCACTGCGGAATATGGGAAAGCCTGTGCCGTTTTGGAAAGTGATGTCACGGAGTGACGCACTGTTAAAATCAGTGTTAATGCTGTCAACAATAAATTTTCGGTCGTCAATGGTGAGTTCAGTTCCGACAAGACTTTCAACAGCATCAGTTCTTTGCTCGGATTGCTCCGGCTCGGTTTGCTGTGCTTCGGATTGCTCAGGTACAGCCTTATCTGCCGACAGTATTCTGTACGACTTTTTGTTTTCATCTGCAATTACAACATCATAGCCCTTGTAGGTAAGAGTGTCTACATACTTTTCAAGAGCGTGTTTCGGAAAGCCGGATATTATATATCGTTTGCCGTCAATGATTTTCGGCGCTGAAGCAATATCAAGCTCCCGTGCAATATTTTCAGCATCTTCGTTATATGCTTCGTAAAAATCACCGAGAGGAAGAAGTGCAACCGTTTTTGAGCCGTTATCGTCCTTGTGAAGCTCTGCAAGATATTCATCAAAGGTCTGTTCCGGTATTTTCTTTTCTGCCCGTTCCTCTGTTATGGCATTATACATTGCCATATCATTCTCGGTCAGATTATAGCTCTCGCCGTAGTCAAGGCTTGTTTCAACATGGTCAACAACCTCCTGTTTGTCCTCCTCTGTCATTTCTGAAAGCTGAGTTTCAATAGTTTCTTCGGCAGCCTCCTCAATCCTGTCAATATGCGGAAACAGGTTGTACTCACCGTTTACATACTTCTCAAGGTCTTGTATTGCCGTTTCTCTTAACGGGTAGCTTCTTGCATCGGCAGGCGTTTGGGTAAGCAGCTCCTTTAAGTCCGAAAGCATTGTCTGCGTATGTGTTTTATCGTTCAGCTTTTGCATTAAAATGACTTTTGTCGTATCATAATCTGCATCGGACGGATATGGCATAACCGTATTTTCATTGGTATCAAACATATATGCCTGACGGATTCTTAAGATAAGCTGCTCCTTTTCATATTTCGGAATATTCTTAATTTCAGCGTCACTCAGATAATCACGGTTTTTAATGAGCCTGTCAATATGCTTTTCGGCTTCGTTCCATTTAATTTCTATCTTTGCATAAGGCTTTGACAAATCGCCGTGGCTGAAGGTTATGCCT
>JAXDRV010000035.1:0-14555 GCA_034090805.1 Clostridia bacterium | reverse complement strand
TGCTCTCAAAATATTTATTTGGGCAGACTTTATCAATGCGAACTGTGTAAAATCTCTGATTTTACACGAAAAATTTTGACAATAGTCATAATTTTTCCAAATGCGATTGAAAATCGCATTTGTTCAGTGAGCATTATATATCAACGCTTGGAGGGATTATTGTGAACAGCTTAAAAGGACGTATTCATTCCACAGAAAGCTTCGGTACGGTTGACGGACCGGGGATTCGGTTTGTGGTATTTATGCAGGGCTGCCCCATGCGCTGTCTTTACTGCCACAATCCCGACACCTGGGATATAAACGGTGGCAAAGAAACAACGGCTGAGGAGCTTATGGCAGAGTTTGAAAAAAGCCGCATATACACAAGCGGAGGAATAACCGTCACAGGCGGCGAGCCGCTTTTACAGATTGATTTTGTCACCGAGCTTTTTACTCTTGCCAAAAAAGCGGGAGTTCACACTTGCCTTGATACATCAGGCATTACATTTGACAAAGAAAACGCAAAATTTGACAGGCTTGTCGAGGTTACCGATCTCGTTATGCTTGATATAAAGCACATCGACAGCGAACGCCATAAAGTTCTGACCTCCCACAGCAACGAAAATATTCTGGATTTTGCAAAATATCTGGAAGAAAAAAACGTACCCGTCTGGATACGTCATGTTGTTGTGCCGGGCATTACCGACAGAGAGGAATATTTATTCCGTCTCGGCGAATTTCTCGGAACGCTGAAAAACATAAAGGCACTTGATGTGCTGCCGTACCATACTATGGGCAGATCAAAATACGAAAACCTCGGAATCCCCTACCCTCTTGAGGGCATTGAACCTATGGACAAGCAGGGTGCGCTTGCGGCAAGGGAAATAATACTAAACGGCATGAGAAGTACAAGACATAAAGGGACTTAACGCAGAAGTCCCTTTTTTCTTGCCGTCATGATATACACGATCAATATCACCGCCAAAAAAATTCCGAAAAGCAAAACAGAGCTGCCCAAGGCCGCTCCGGCACGCCTCTCATCTCCCGCTCCGACGCTCTGTCCAACGCATACCGTTGTCCCCATTGCAAGTCCCAGTATGATTACCGTTATAACGTGCATGAGCTGTCCGCCTATGTTCACTGCCGACAATGATGCCGCATCGCAAAATCTTCCTATTACATAAACATCGACAGCTCCGTAGAGCGACTGCATAAAGCTTGAAAACAAATACGGCAGCGCAAAGGCTATCAAGGTCCCCGCAATACCGCCGTTTGTCAAATCGTATCGTTTCATTATTTGAATTATCCTTTTACTGCATATACCGTTCTTTCCTCATCACGCTTCGGCGGTTCAAACGTCATGTACCCGTATGTATGCACATTGTTAAAGCCCGCACGCTTTAAAATAAGCCGCATCTCTTCCTCGCTCCACGCTCTCTGCAAATGGCGCTCCTCAAACCGCCTGTAGCCGCCTTTTTTATCCTTTACAAAAAAATCGAGCATCATATCGGAAATATTTTTCTTATCTATATACCTGTTTCTCCACGAATAAAACACATCTCTGTCGGAATGGATAAATGTGTTGTTTCCTATCACGTTTTTCAGCTTGTGACGTGTGCTTATATCAAAAATCAAAATTCCGTCCGTATCAAGAAAGCACGTTCTTATCCTACGGAGCGCATTTTCGAGCAGCTTTGGGGCAAGTATGTAGTTAAAGCCGTCTATCATGCACAAAAACGCCCCCATCGAGCCGTAAAGGTCGAGCGAGGTTATCGACTGATTAACGTAGAGTATGTCAAGTCCCATACTTTTGTCACGTGCGATATTGAGCATATCCTCCGAAATATCCGCTCCGATCATGGAATACCCTCGCCTTGCAAGCGGTACGGTGATATTCCCCGTACCGCACGCAAGATCACATATCAACTCGGGATTGACGTCATACATCGAAAACAGATTTTCGATATAATCGGCATATTTTTCGTAATCTACGTCCCTGTGCATCAAGCGGTCGTAAACCTGCGCCATGTCCGTATATGAGTTCATTTTGACCTCATTCTTTCTATTACCATGTTATACCCGTTCTCTCCGTAATTAAGACACCTGTTCACACGGCTGATCGTAGCCGTTGAGGCACCTGTTTTTGCAGCAATGTCGTTGTAGACGTGCTTATTTTTAAGCATCACCGCAACCTCCAGCCTCTGCGACAGCGACTTCAGCTCCGACACAGTGCATAAATCCGTAAAAAAGCTGTAGCATTCATCGACCGTTTTCAGCTGCAATATTGCTTCAAAAAGAGCATCGGTATATTCATTTTTCAGTTTATCCATTTTTATGACCATTAACTTCTTTCACAAAACCCGTTTGGGACAAGAGAAGCTTGTCATCACTTTTGCTCCGCAAAAGCCGCACTCCGTGCGTCCGCCCTTCTTGGCGGTGAGTGCAGATTGTGCGTCCGCACGAACGCCGTGTACTCAATGTACATAAGTGAGAGCGGACGTGCGAGATGCGACGCTTATCTTTTTCCAAACTTTTACCTATATTATCCCATCGCCTTTATGCTTTCAAGCACCTTGTCGAGCATTTCTCTGTATTTTTCGCCCTTTGCTCTTTCCTCGTCGACAACCTTCTGCGGTGCTTTTGCAACAAAGCCTTGATTTGAAAGCTTGCCCTCGACTCTCTTTATCTCGCCCTCAAGCTTCTTCTTTTCATCGTTAAGCCTTTGCAGCTCCTTTTCTTTGTCAACAAGCTCATCAAGCGGCAGGAATATCTCAGCCGACGGAACAACTATATTAACCGCATTAGCAGGTATGCCGCTCTTTTCGCCGCAAACCTCTACCTCTGACGCAGACGCCAGCTTTTCAAAGAATGATACTCCCTTTGTGAAGGTGTCCGCTTCGCTCGTTACGATTATGACCTTCGCCTTCTTTGACGGCGGAACGTTCATCTCGGCACGTCTGTTTCTTATCGCCGAAATTGCGTCCATTATAAGCGCCATGGCCTTTTCCTCGTCCTCAAATTCAAGTGACTGATCATATACGGGATATGAGCTTATCACGATGCTCTCGCCCTTGTGCGGCAGATGCTGCCATATTTCCTCCGTAATAAACGGCATGAACGGGTGGAGAAGCTTCATTGTATTTGAAAGCACATACGTAAGAACGTACTGCGCCGTCTTTCCGGTAGCGTTTTCCTTATCAAACAATCTCGGCTTTACAAGCTCTATATACCAGTCGCAGAACGATTCCCATATGAAATCATAAAGCTTTGACAAAGCAATTCCAAGCTCAAATTTATCGAGATTTTCCGTTACCTCTTTTACAACCTTGTTATAACGTGACAAAATCCACTTGTCCTCAAGCTGAAGCTCCGATGCGTCGGGGAGCTTGTTTTCCGTTATATCAAGATTCATCAGCGTAAACCTTGACGCATTCCAAATCTTGTTTGCAAAATTACGGCTTGCCTCCACTCTTTCCATATAAAAACGCATATCGTTTCCGGGAGCGTTGCCCGTTGCAAGAGTGAATCTCAATGCGTCCGCTCCGTATTTATCAATAATTTCAAGCGGGTCTATGCCGTTGCCGAGTGATTTCGACATCTTCCGTCCCTGTGAATCTCTCACAAGTCCGTGTATGAAGATATTTTCAAACGGTGCTTTTCCGGTATGCTCCATACCGGAGAAAATCATTCTCGCAACCCAGAAGAATATTATGTCGTATCCCGTTACAAGCGTACTTGTCGGATAGAAATATTCAAGCTCCGGAGTCTTTTCCGGCCAGCCGAGAGTTGAGAACGGCCACAGCGCAGACGAGAACCATGTGTCGAGAACATCATCGTCCTGCTTAACCTTGCCTCCGCAGTGCGGGCATACGGTTATATCCTCTTTCGATACCGTAGTTTCGCCGCATTCCTCGCAGTAGAACGCCGGGATTCTGTGTCCCCACCAAAGCTGACGTGAAATACACCAGTCGAATACATTTTCCATCCAGTTCATATACGTCTTTGAAAATCTTTCGGGGACAAACTTTGCCGCTCCGCTCTTTACCGCCTCAATCGCCGGCTCCGCAAGCGGCTTCATCTTAACAAACCACTGCTTCGAGATTATCGGCTCAACCGTCGTTCCGCAGCGGTAGCACTGACCTACGTTATGGCTGTGCTCCTCTACCTTAACGAGAAGTCCCAGCTCCTCCAGATCCTTGACAATTGCCTTTCTCGCCTCGTAGCGGTCCATGCCCTCGTATTTTCCGCCGAAATGATTTATCGTTGCATCGTCATTCATAACCTTTATCTGCTCAAGATTATGACGCTTTCCTACCTCGAAGTCGTTGGGGTCGTGCGCCGGGGTTATTTTAACGCAGCCCGTACCGAATTCCTTGTCAACGTATTCATCGGCTATAACAGGGATTTCTCTGCCAACAAGCGGCAGAATGAGCGTCTTGCCCACCAAATCCTTATACCGTTCGTCCTCGGGATTTACCGCAACGGCTGTATCGCCCAGAAGCGTTTCGGGACGAGTTGTTGCGATTATAACGAACGAGTCGCTGTCCTTTACGGGATATTTTATATGCCAGAAGTGTCCCGCCTGCTCCGTATGCTCAACCTCTGCGTCCGAAAGTGCGGTTATGCAGTGAGGACACCAGTTGATAATTCTTGAGCCTTGATATATAAGTCCCTTGTTATACAGATTTACGAAAACCTCTCTTACAGCCTTTGAGCACCCCTCGTCCATCGTGAAGCGTTCTCTGTCCCAGTCGCACGATGAACCGATTTTCTTAAGCTGCGTGATTATTCTGTCGCCGTACTGCTTTTTCCAGTCCCAAACTCTTTCAAGAAACTTCTCACGTCCCAAATCATAGCGTGTAAGACCCTCGTTTACACGGAGGTTTTCCTCAACCTTGATCTGCGTGGCAATTCCGGCATGATCCGTACCGGGAATCCACAGTGCCTCATAACCCTGCATTCTCTTGTATCTGATAAGAATATCCTGAAGAGTTTCATCGAGAGCATGACCCATATGGAGCTGACCCGTCACGTTGGGAGGCGGTATAACTATCGTATACGGCTTTTTGTCGGGATTTACCTCCGCATGAAAATATCCCTTTTCTACCCATGTTTTGTAAAGCCTGTCCTCAAATTCGGCAGGATTGTACGTTTTTGCAATATTTTTTTCCATTTCCGTTCTCCTATATATTTTATCTTAATTTATCTTATTTCACGATGCTAATTTCCGACTCGGAACACCATCGCAAACGCAATAACGGCTATTCCGAGCGCAGCAAACTTGACGGATAGTATCTGCTTTTGAGAAGGCTCGCTTATTTTCATGAATTTTTTCATAAGCCATTCGCCTCTGAAGGTCATAAGCAGCGCTGCAATTCCAAGCACAACCGCCGTTATTTTAATTGCCATATCCATCACCTCGCATTCATCTTTATATTATCTCATTTTTTTTGTATTTTGTCAATACCGCCGCTGCGTTTTCTTGCGGTTTTTACGAATTTTTTAACTTTTACCGATATGTGCCGAATATCTCGCCGTTTGCGGAATATAATTATATAAATACATTTATGAAAGGGACATACATATGTACACGCTTACAAATGATGCGCCGGAAAAGGGCATACTTTCCTATATGCCCTCGTCACTGCGCAAATATATGTACAAAATCAATCTTGACGAGGCATACGAAATTCATATGCGGCTGGGCAAGCCGTTTATGATTTATTACAGCGACGGCTGCTATTTTGTAAACTCAGCCGGAGTGCTGACCTCCTCGCCGAAGGGTGCGGTGAAAATCACACGAACACACATCGAGGAGGCTCTGGAGCTTGCTTCTCACTCATCTCTGTACGCAAAAAAGGACAGTATTGCCGAGGGTTTTATTACGATAGAGGGCGGGCACAGAATAGGAATATGCGGCTCCGGAGTATTTAAAAACGGCCGTCTTGACTTTCTTAAGGATATATCCTCCTTAAATTACCGCCTCGCCTGCGAATATATCGGAGCTGCGGACATACCGTCACAGTCGGCAATAAACGGCGGAGAGGTGATGAACACGCTGTTCATCTCACCTCCGGGAGCCGGCAAAACAACGATGCTCCGGGATATGGCACGGATACTTTCGGAAAACGGCTTTCACGTTGCAATTGCGGACGAGCGCAGCGAAATAGCGGCATTGCACGGCGGTGTTTCGCCGTTTCGGTTCGGCAATTTTACGGATATTTTAGACGGTGTGAAAAAGAGCGAGGCAATGCTCATGCTGCTGCGTTCAATGTCACCCGAGGTGATAATCACCGATGAAATCGGCACTAAAGAGGATATTGAAGCTATAAAAACCGTTATAAACTGCGGCGTAAAAATCATTGCCGCCATACACGGCTCAAGCCTCGCGCAGATTCGCCGCCGTTCTGAGCTTGCGGAATGTCTTGAATTTTTTGATGTATTCTGCACTCTTTCAAGGCGGTGCGGCGCAGGGACTATTGAGGAGGTGACGGAAAAATGCTCAGAATTATCGGCAGTCTGATGGTAGGCGGCTCATGCTTTTACCTGGGACTTCGGAAAAGCCTTGTGCTTAAGCAAAGGTATGCGTCACTGCAAAAAATCCAAAATTCTCTTTCGCTTTTGGAAACGGAGATAGCCTTTGGCGGGACAGAGCTGAAAAATGCGCTTTTAAAGGCAGACAACCCGCTTTTTATCCATGCGGCGCAGGACATCGACAAGCTTGGCATCAAAGCGTCATGGGCTAATGCGGTCAAAAGCTGCGCATCAAGGCTGTGTCTTACGCCGGGCGACTGCGATACGCTGCTGATGCTCGGTCACAGGCTCGGCATGACAGATACCGAAAATCAGGTAAAAAACATAAACGGAGTAAAAAATATGCTTGACCTGCATATACGTGCGGCAAAATACGATACGGAGCATTTTTGCCGCCTTTATTCGGGCGGCGGTGCGCTTACCGGTGCGTTTCTTGTATTAATGCTTTTATGAGGTGCGGTTTATGAATGTGGATCTTATATTTCAGATAGCGGGACTGGGGATTGTCACTGCGGTGCTGAATCAGCTTTTGTCAAGGGCCGGCCGTGATGAAATGGCTCTGCTTGTGACGATAGCCGGACTTGTTGCTGCGCTTGTAATAGTGGCTCGTGAGATAGGCGAGCTGTTTGGAATAATAAAAAACATATTTAATTTGTAGCCATGGATATTTTTAAAATTGTTCTTACGGGACTTGCGGGAGGTATGCTGTCGCTTTTTCTTCGTGAATACAGACGTGAATATGCTGTCATTACCGGGCTTGCCACAGCGGCAGCCGTACTCGGATTTTCCCTCGATGCATTGACCGAGGTTATTAAAAGCATACGCTTCATAACCGAAAAAAGCGGCGTTGACATAAAGTATTTTACGATTATTTCAAAGGTGGTCGGCATCGCATACATATCGCAGTTCGGCGGTGAGCTGCTGCGTGACTGCGGAGAAAATGCCGTTGCGTCAAAGGTGGAACTTGCGGGGAAAATATTTATTCTGTATCTCACAACACCGATAATTTCATCGTTTCTCAACGTGTGCATAGAGGCGGTGAACAAGATTTGAAAAAATTTATTATTGCTCTGGTTATCGCCCTCATCATGCTTATGCCGTGCGTGCTTGCGGAGGGTGATATTTCTCCGTACCTTGATGGTGAAAACCTGTTTAACGAAACGGTGGACAGCCTGACAAGCGGCAGCTTTACGCTTAATCCCGTTGAGCTTACGCGCAGATTTTGGGAGGATTTCACACGTGAAGCGCAAAGCAGCGTGAAAATTGTACTGAATTTAATGCTTATATCGGTGCTTAGCTCCGTGGTGAACGTACTGTCCTCGTCCTTTGGCGAAAAGACAAGCTCCGAGGCGGCATTTTTTGCCTGTTTTACGCTTATGAGCGGCTTGAGTCTGCAATGCTTTATGACTGCTCTCGATTACGGAGCGGAGGTCATAAACACGATGACGAATTTCATCACCAAGCTCTCCCCGGCATTCATGCTTATGATAGCCGCCTGCGGCGCACCCGCAAGCGCAGCGGCGTTTCGTCCCGTCTTATCGGGGGCGGTTTACGTAATCTCGCTTTTAATCAAACACACACTCATGCCGCTTATGACCTTCGGAGCGGTTCTGGGAGTGGCCGGAAACATAAGTGACAAGGTACAGATAACCAATTTCTGTCGTGTCGTGCGGTCGATAACAAAATGGCTTATGGCGGCGGTGATTACGATATTCACCGGGATAAGCGCAATTTACGGCTTCAGCGCACCCGCTCTTGACGCAATGAGCACAAAAGCGGTAAAATTTGCCGTGGGCAGTCTTGTTCCCGTTGTAGGCGGATTTTTGTCGGACACTCTCGAAACGGTCATAAGCGGAACACGGCTTATGAAAAACGCAGTCGGGACTGCGGGAATTGTGGTGCTTTTGTCCGCCTGTGTACTGCCGGTGATTAAAATCGGCGTTATACAGCTTGTGCTGCGGCTTGCGTCGGCAGTTGCCGAGCCTGTGACGGACAGGCGCATAAGCAGAATGCTCTGGGATATAAGCGAGGCTGTTACGACTGTATTCGGAGTTGTGATAATGACCGCCGTTTTGTTTTTGATAAACATCAGCATAATACTGCTGTTTACATCGGGAGGATAGGCTATGCGTGAATACATAATAACCGTAATCGGTGCTACGCTGCTTTCCGTTATGGCAAATATCCTTTCGCCCGATTCCTGGCGCAGATATATAAGCATAATAACGGGATTTGTCATAATAAGCTGCATAATCTCGCCCATTTCAAAGCTGACGGAGGCTGATCTTTTTACAGGCTTTGATGATTTTTACGAGGAGAGGACGGACTATTCCGAGGTGGAGCGGGAGGTCGTTATAAGCCGTCTTAAAAAAAGCATCGGTGATGATATTGAAAAATGCTTTAAGAAAGAATTTAACGAAAATATATCGGCGGAGGTGTCGCTGCTTGTAAATGAAAACAACGAAATCGAATGTGTTTCGCACATTAAAATCACCGGCTGTGCTCCTTCGCCCAAAAAAACGTCACGTCTTTGTGAAATTTACGGAATAAAAGAGGACGAGGTGGAATATGAATAAGAAAGAAAGCTTTTTCAAGAATAAAAATAACCTCATGATGATTGGGGTTATTATTCTGGGCATAATATTTATGACCGCCTTTGCCGGCGGCGGTGAGAAAAAGGAGGCTGATACCGTTAAAACCGACTTACAGGAGGAAAGGCTCGAACGTATACTCTCCGACATTGACGGCGCCGGCAGAGTGAGCGTCATGATAACATATGACAATTCCGGCGAAAAAGCAATAGCCTACGAAAAGCGTGAAAGCAACGGCGGCTATGACGAAAAGGCAGTCATGGACGATGGCTCGCCGATGGTTATACGTGAAACGTCGCCCTCGGTAAAGGGTGTTATCGTAACGGCGGACGGTGCTGACAGCATAAGCGTAAGGAGGGCATTGACGGAGGCTGTTTCCGCCTCCCTCGGAGTAGGTTCGCACAGGATATGTATATACAAGAGAAAATAGGCATATTTGCATTTTACAATCACTTCTATAACTACTGAAAGGATTTGAATAAAATGGTATTTAGAAAAAAAGAAATCATCGCTGCATCTCTCGTGCTTCTTATCGGAATGGCGGGGTATCTCAACTGGTCGTATCAGGATACCGTTCATGTGACCGATGGCGAAAGCTACATAGAAACAGGCAAAAAGCTCGGCGAGGCGCAGTATGTGTCGGGTACGGAGGATAATGTTGAGGACGGTGAAGCCGAGGAAACTCTTGCCGAGGATTCGCCGCAGGTTGAGCAGGTCACGGACAGCGGCGGATATTTTGAGCAGGCACGCATGAATCGTGAAGCATCACGTTCACGCTCTCTCGAAATCCTGAACAGCACTGCGGAAAACGAAAAATTCGATGCGGAAACACGGAAAAAAGCAGCGGACAAAATTCTTCAAGCCGCTGCCGACACGGAGCATGAAAACACAACGGAAAGCATAGCTCAGTCCAAAGGCTACAACGAAATATGCGTGTATGCCGAGGACGGTACGGCTAATATAATGGTCAGAAAAGACGGATTTAACGAGGACGATGTGGTTAAATTAACCGAAATTGCCACAGAAGCACTAAATATATCAGCAAATAACATAAAAATAGTTGAAGTCAAGTGATTTTTGTGGTATAATGTATATATCATAAAAATCAAGGGAGGCTAAACATTTATGGAGGAAGACGTAAAAAACACACCAACACCCGATGAAAGCATTGAGGTGGAGCCCGAAAGCAGCACCGATGCGGAAATAGGAAATATTAAAATTTCTGTAGATGTGGTATCCACGATCGCAGGGATAGCTGCGTCACAGACAAAGGGCGTTGCCGAAATGTACTCATCCTTTGCGGGCGGCATTGCCGAAAAATTCGGCGGAAAGAAAAATCCCTCTAAGGGCGTTAAGGTTGATATGACAGCCGAAAGCGTGAGGATCGATTTGTACATTGTGGTGGAATACGGCGTAAGAATACCCGAGCTTGCATGGGAAATCCAGGAAAGCGTTAAGGATAACGTTGAAACCATGACGGGGCTTGAGGTTGAAAAGGTAAACATTCACATTGAGGGCGTAAGCTTCGCTTCGGAGGAGAAGGAGGAGCTGCCCGAGGAAACTCAGGTTCAGTCCGATGACGAGGAGCTTGAAATCACAGACTGATAAAATCGTAATGAATCACACAAAAATGCCGGGAGCGAATTTTCCCCGGCATTTTTATGCTTTTCAACAGCAAAATCTGTACGTCAAAGCGCAAACAACAGTCACTTTTATATATGAAAGCATTTATGAATTTCATTTTCATTACCCAGAACAAGCATATTGTCACCCTCCAGAATCATCGTGTCCGGGCTTATATTCAGCTCAATTCTGCCGTTTCGTTTCAGAGCCATTATATTTATGTTGTACTTTTTACGAATATCAAGCTTGCCTATCGTTTTGCCTATCCATTCCTTGGATACGCCTATTTCAAATATCGCATAGCTGTCGTCAAGCTCAATATAGTCAAAAATGTGATCCGAGCTGTAGCGTATCGCCGTCCACACAGCAAGCTGCTTTTCGGGATACACAATCTCGTCTGCGCCGTTTCGCAGCAAAAACTTTGCGTGAACGTCACGAGCCGCCCTCGATACAACATACTGTGCGCCCAGCTCCTTCAAAAGCGAGGTCGTTTCAAGAGAGCTTTGAAAATCATCGCCTATCGCCACAATGCACACATCATAATTTCTGACTCCGAGCGATGACATAAACTCCTCATTCGTGCTGTCGCCTATCTGTGCATTTGTCACATACGGCAAAACGGCGTCTACTCTTTCCTCATACATATCGATTGCCATAACCTGATGATTCAGCTCATTAAGCTTCATTGCAACGTGACGACCGAAACGTCCCAATCCGATAAGTAAAATTGATTTCATTGTTGTTATCATTGTCTTTACTCCTTCCGCAAATATACACCCGCTTGTCCGTCAGCCGACCGTTATTTTCTCCTGCGGCAGCTTGGAATTAACCTTGCTCTTGTTTGAGCTTGCCGCAAAAATCAGCGTAAGACCGCCGACTCTGCCGAAAAACATAAGTCCTATAAGAATTATTCTTGAAAATCCTCCGAGCGTCGGCGTTATGCCGAGCGTAAGTCCTACGGTTCCTATTGCAGACGCCGTTTCAAACAGGCAGTCGCCCAGCGTAATTCCCTCAATGCTGCTTATTACTACCCCTCCGACAAAAAACAGCAGCACATACATTGTTATAATAGTCGCCGCACGCAGCGCAATATCGTTTGAAATTCTTCTGCCGAAGCATACTGCGCTTTCACGATGTCGGAATACTGAAATTGCAGCATATATCATGACTGCGGCGGTTGTTGTTTTCATACCTCCGGCAGTAGATCCCGGCGAGCCGCCTATAAGCATAAGCAGTATCGTTATACCCTTGCCGGAGCTGCTCAGAGCCGTCAAATCGGCAGTATTAAAACCCGCCGTCCTCGGAGTGACCGCATGGAAAAGCGAATTAAATATCCGACCTCCCATGTTCATATCCGAAAACTCGCAGAAGAAAAAATACACCGCCGGAACGGAAATCAGCAGCGCCGTCGACGCTATGATCACCTTGCTCTGCATACGATATTTTTTCAGACGGAATCTGTTGTTTTTAACGTCCTCCCATGTCAGAAAGCCTATACCGCCTATTATAATCAAAAGCATAATTATGATATTTACTATCGGCTGACCGGAGTAGGAGGTGAGCGATGAATACTGCTCCTTTATCCCCATCAGGTCAAAGCCTGCGTTGCAGAAGGCTGAAACGGAATGAAACACCGAATACCACACTCCCCTTATCGGTCCGAATTCCGGTATAAACACCACAGCAAGGCACGCCGCTCCTATAAGCTCAATAAGCATGGAGGTTCGTATAATAAAGCTTGTAAGCCGCACTATACCGCCCACCTGCGGAGCCGAAATCGCCTCCTGCAAGGTGCTTCTCTGCATCAGACCTATTCTGCGCCCCGAAACCATAGCAAAAGCAATTGCCGTTGTGACAACTCCCATGCCCCCTACCTGTATAAGAAGCATGATAACAAGCTGTCCGAACTCCGTCCAATACGTTGCGGTGTCATGCACCACCAAGCCGGTAACACAGACCGCCGAGGTAGCCGTAAACAATGCGTCACCGAACGTTGCCCCGCCCGCACCTCTTGTCGAAAACGGCAGCATGAGCAGCACCGTCCCCGTCAGCACCATGCTTGCAAACGCAAGAATGATTATGCGAAAAGAAGAAATATGGGGCTTTTTATATGTTAATTTCATTTGTACAACAAAGTCCTTTCGTCCTTTATAGGTTTATGCTGTTAGTATTATACCATGTTCTTTATGCGAAATCAATACCTTTGGAAATATCTTTATACGAAATTTATACAGAAAAACATACCTTGATTTGAATATATTTACATAAATTTACCCATGCCCCCGCAGAAAACAAAAATGCGGCCGAAGCCGCATCTTAAAATTTGTCCGCTATACCGTAATCGGCATATTCAAATATTCTTGCGTTTTTGTCAGGATTTACCGCAATAATATATTCTGCGTTTTCAATAGCGCACGTATGATGCACCGCTCCTGAGATGCCGATAGCTGCATATATTTTCGGTGCTGCGGTTTTTCCGGTCAGTCCTATCTGATATTCATACGGCATACCGCCGTCGTCAACTAAGCCTCTCGACGCTCCGAGCTGTGCGCCTGTCTTATCGGCAAAGGCTCTTATCCTGTCAAGCTCCGCACTCACTCCTCTGCCTGCGCCTATTATAATCCCGCCGCCCTCAGATGTCACACGCACCGTTGCCATCTGAGGTCTTGTAACGCACTTGATTTTCGCAGTCACGCTTCCGCTCCTTGCGGGACGGTACATAAACAAATTTTCGCCGTCCGTTTCAAGCTCCGTACAGTCTGCGCACAGTCCCGTATTCAGCAGTGCCGCCGCAATCGGCGCATTGCGTCTGCCCTCCAAATCGGCACGCCAGAGTATCACCTCCGGCTTTTCCTTTTCGGCAAGCTCTGCAATTTTAAACGGATCCTTCTCATGTATCACGGTAACGCTTTCGGCTATTTCCTCCGCTCCGTCAACCTGTCCTATCGTCCATACGTTTTTCAGCTTTACTTTGTCCGCCTTTTTCTCCGTCTTTATTTTATCCGGCTCGTTTTTCAGCCGTTCTATAAGCGAATCAAGCTCACCGCGTTCGATAAATTGACATTTTCTCCGCCCGCGCTTGTTTTCAAACACCTTAAGCACTCTCGTCGGCGAGCCGTTAAGTCCGCACCGCTTTAAATCCGCTCCCAAAACAGAATTATCCCAAATTTCAACGCTGCCCGCTCTGGACGTAAGCTTCGGGAAACGCAGTCTGAAAATCCTCTCTGCCGTAAGCACGCACGGAAGCTGCGCCTTTTCATTTCCCATTCTCGTTTTACATTCTGCATAATTCCCGTCAAAGGACGGCATCTCCATAACGTTCGTTATGACAGGCATACCGAGCATTGCCGAAAGACATGGCCCTACCTGCGCCGTATCACCGTCCGACGACTGCCTGCCGCACAAAATCAGATCAGGCTTAAGCTTACGCATCGCACACGACAGAATATATCCCGTAGCAAGCGTATCAGACCCGGCAAAGGACGGGTCTGAAATCAACACGGCTCTCGCTCCGAGCCTTGTAAGCCTTTTTAAGGCATCCTCGTTTGACCTCGGACACATACTTACGACGGTTATATCACCGCCTATTCTCAGCGCACATTCAAGCGCAGCCTCGTCAAACGGACTTATCTCGCCGTTTGACGGCTTTATACATACTGCAATATTCATATCCACTTCCTATATAATGACTGCTGAACAATTATGAAACGCAGCCGCATAGCGGCTTAAAAGCGTTTCATAATTGTTCAGGTGCAAGGTTTTTTCATAAATATGAAAAAATCCTTGCACCCCAAATAAATATTTTGTTCTCAAAATATTTATTTGGGC
>JAXDRV010000034.1:0-3292 GCA_034090805.1 Clostridia bacterium | reverse complement strand
ATAATCTCTGTAATTGTGTTTCTTCCGCAAAAAGATTGATCTGCATTTCATTTCAACCGCCTTTATTATAGTATCTTTATTATACCATAATCTGACGATTTTTTCAACACTTTTTTATGAATTTTTAGAGGTTACCTATATTGTTTTCGAGGGTGTGTGTTCGTGCTTTGAGTTGTTCGTGAACGGTGAGTATATAGGTTTTTCATCCGTTTCGCACTGTACGTCCGAATTTAAGATAAATCTTTCGGAAGGTGAAAACGAGATAATTGCCAAGGTTTATAAATGGTGTGCGGGCAGTTATCTTGAAGATCAGGATTTTTTCAGATATAACGGTATTTTCAGAGATGTATATTTGCTGTCGAGAAATAAGGGGCATCTGCATGATATTTACGTCGGCTTTGACGATAAAAATATCTACTGCGATAAAAAATATACTATATATGATGCGGATAAAAAGAGGACAAACCTTGAAAATCCGATACTCTGGAATGCGGAAAAACCGTATCTGTATACCGTTGTCGTTGAGGAGGCGGGTGAATACATCCCGTTTAAGGTCGGTATGCGCAGTCAGAGAGTGAGCGATAGGGGAGAACTGTTGATAAACGGTGTGAGCGTCAAGCTCAAGGGTGTAAATCATCATGATTCGCACCTGTTTGACGGATATGCAATGAGCCGCGAATTTATGCGCGATGAGCTTTTGAAAATGAAAGAGCTTAATATAAATGCAATAAGAACATCGCACTATCCGCCGCAGCCGTATTTTTTGGAGCTGTGCGATGAATTGGGCTTTTATGTTATAGATGAGGCTGATATAGAAACGCACGGTATGGCAAACTATGAAAGCCATGATAAATTTGAAAAGTATATGGCGTGGCAATGCCATAATAAGGAGTGGAGAGGTGCATTTCTTGACAGGGCGGAGCGTTTATATGAGCGTGATAAAAATCATACCTGCGTAATTATGTGGAGCTTGGGAAATGAGTCGGAATACGGCGAAAACTTTGCGGCTATGAGCGATTATATCCGCAGTAGTCAGAATGCTTTAGACGGAATAAACAGGCTGATACATTACGAGCAGGCGTATGATTACGAAAACCCCTTTGAGAGAAGCCGTATCGAAAAAGATCCGGACACGGTCGATGTTGTAAGCCGTATGTATGCCGATGTAAAGGATGTAGTGAACTACTATTACCAAACACGGGATACAAGACCTTTCATTTGGTGCGAATATTGCCATGCTATGGGCAACGGTCCCGGTGATTTGGCTGATTACTGGCGTGTTATCGACAATACTCCGTATATGATAGGTGCTTTTATTTGGGAATGGGCGGATCATGCGGCACCCGATAAAAACGGAAGAATGTGTTACGGCGGAGATTTCGGAGAGGAAACTCATGACGCAAATTTCTGCTGTGACGGACTGGTTTTTCATGACAGATCCTTTAAGGCGGGTTCGTTTGAGGCAAAGGCAGTCTATCAGCCTATAAAAACAGAGCTTAACGGCAACAGGCTGACTGTATATAATAAATATGATTTTACAAATCTGTCGGAGTTTGATTTTGAATGGAACGTCTGTGCGGACGGAAAAATTGTTCGTCAGGGAAGAATATATCCCGATGCGGCACCGCATTATTCCGATGCGATTGAATTGGATTTTGAAATACCGAAATGTCGGTTAGGCGCATATCTTAATGTGTCCATGAAGAATAAAGAAGGCGGAGAAATTGCATTTACTCAGCATTTACTATCAAATGTATCAATATCCGAACCAAACGGCAATGGTGCGCATATAACTCAGAATGGCGAATTTGCTGTTATAGAGGGCGATGGATTTAGATATATATTTAACACTCACTATGGATATATAGAGGATTTAAACGGATTGCTTAAATCGCCTATGCGGCTGTCCGTATGGCGCGCCCCGACTGACAATGACAGAATTGTCAAGGATAGGTGGTACGGCGCACAGTATGACAAGGTGCATAATAAAACCTATTCCGTTGATATAAAAGATAATATGATAAAGGTACATGGTGCATTGGCGCCGATTGCGCGGAGCGAGTTTTTTGACTACACCGCCGAGTATTCCTTTTATGACGACGGAAGAATAGACATTGTCCTTGACGGCGCTTTCGATAAATCGCGGCTTTACCTGCCGCGGCTCGGCTTTGAATTTACAACGGACGAGAGAACATTTGAATATTTCGGTTACGGTCCGCATGAGTCGTATATAGACATACACCACGGTTCCAAAATGGGTATGTATAAAAGCAGTGCCGGGGATGAATATGTTGATTACATTATGCCGCAGGAGCACGGCAACCATTACAACACGAAATATTTGCGTCTGGGAAATTTTGGATTTGTATCGGCGCAGGGAGCAGAAATAAACGTTTCCGAATATTCTGCAAAAGAGCTTGAGCGTAAAGCACATAATTTTGAACTTGAAAAAGACGGTTTGGTTCATGTGCGTATAGATTACAAAGTTAGCGGCATAGGCTCTAACAGCTGCGGTCCGGAGTTGTGCGAATGCTACAGGATGAATGATAATAACGTTCATTTTGAGCTATCTATTTTTGAAAAAAAGAATGAAAGGTGATTTTGTATAATGATAAAAGCAGTAATATTTGATCTCGACGGTGTTTTGGTGACAACGGATGAGCTGCATTTTACGGCTTGGAAAACGCTTGCCGATAAGCTGGGTATAAACGATTTTACAAAAGAGGACAATGTACGGCAGAGAGGAGTAAGCCGAATGGCATCCTTGGAGGTAGTGCTTGAAAAGACTGACAGAGCTTTTTCAGAGGAGGAAAAGCTTGCGCTTGCAGAGGAGAAAAACGAGATATATGTGCGTTCCTTGTCAGCACTTTCCGAGACTGATGTTCTTAGCGGTGCGAATGAGTTCATAGATTATCTGAAATCAAAAGGTATAAAAACAGCGGTCGGTTCTGCAAGCAAAAACACTCCGCTGATTTTGGAAAAAACAAAGCTTACCAATAAGTTTGATGCAGTAAGCTGCGGTCTTGATACAACAAAATCAAAGCCCGATCCCGAGGTGTTCTTGATAGCTGCGAAGAAGCTTGGCGTTGCTCCTTGTGACTGCGTTGTTGTTGAGGATTCGGACGCAGGAATTGAGGCAGCAAAGACAGGCGGAATGTATGCAATAGCGGTTGGTGCGGCAGAGTATAATCCAAAAGCGGATGTTGCCATAAAGGATTTGGAGAGCTTGTATAGGGCATTAGATATTTTAGCATAACAGGAGAAAAGCAATGGTTGATTTCATTTTATCAGA
>JAXDRV010000033.1:0-2427 GCA_034090805.1 Clostridia bacterium | reverse complement strand
ACATGGGAAAGCAGCGGGCATATAATAAAGAATATAAGGTTCAGGCAGTAAAGCTGGCACATGAAATCGGATCGACGAAGGCAGCAAACGAGCTTGGAATACCAACAAATACATTGTATGGTTGGATGCGGGCTCAAAGGCTGGGAAGGTTGGATCTCGGTGCCGGTACACAGACACCCCAAACAGCTATGAGTCTTGCAGATGAGGTAAATATCCTCAGGCAACAGGTAAAGAACCTGACTAGAGAAAACCGACGATTAAAGGAAGAAAATGAGTTTCTGGAGGAAGCGAGTGCTTTTTTCGCCGCGAACCGTCGGAAGTCAGCAAAAGCAGTAGAATGAAATTCATAGCGCAGAAGACAGAAGATGGCGAGATAAAGGGAAAATTAGCGATGTATTGCCGGGTGTTAAACGTAAGTCGACAGGGATTCTACAGTTATTTGAAGAACCGGGATAAGCCGTGGAAATACCGGTCATTAGCAGATGCCATGATGGATATTCTTGCAGAAGACGAATGCAATGACACCTATGGGCGGGAGCGAATGCACCAAGCACTTCTAAACAAGCAGTTCGAAGGTGTGCATATACCGAGTGAACGCACTGTATACAGGGTGATGGAAAAGCTCGGAATCAGTCATACGCTGAAGCGGAAACCGCATGGAATAACTAAGGCAGATAAGGAATCACAGAAATCGGACGATCTCATTAAGCGTGATTTCACGGAAGAAGCACCGCTAAAGAAGTGTATAACAGATATCACCGAGATTAAGGCAGCGGACGGCAAGCTGTATGTATCTGCAATCTTTGACTGTTTTGACGTTGCAGTCCTTGGTTTAGCTATGGCGGATAATATGAGGGCTGATCTCTGCGTAGAGACGCTTGTGAATGCATATAGGACATATCCTGACCTGAGAGGCTGCATTATCCATTCAGATCGAGGGAGTCAATACACAAGTGAAATCTACCGTAATGCCATCGGCAAATATGGAATCATTCAGAGTATGAACAGTGCCGGAGGAAGATGTCAGGATAATGCCCGTTGCGAAAGCATGTGGGCAAGGATGAAGGAGGAGTTGCTTTACGGTAGGTATAACACGGAGAAGCTAACTATAGAAGAACTGAAAACGATTATCTGGCGCTATTTTATGAGCTATTGGAATAATCGCAGAATCTGTACTGCTAATGGAGGTCTTCCGCCTATGGAAAAGCGACGCAGGTATGAACTTTCGGTCAAGAGAGTTGCCTGATATAGAGGGAGCGGTCGGTGGCACGATCTGAAACCACCTCGTCGCTACGCTCCTCAGTGGTTTCAGATCGGCCCCTTCAGGGCTGGAAATGTTACTAAGAAAAATCCTTGTAAAAAAAGTGTCAACTAATATTGACAATTTCATAACAGGCTGTCATTATGGTCGGCACAATTTGGCAAATGTGCAGTTACAGGTAAATTTTTATGGATAGATGAGATACAATGTCATCATAAAATACCTACCTCAAAGGGTGGTACAGATAGATATAACAGCCTTGTTATACTTCA
Source organism: Clostridia bacterium (assembly GCA_034090805.1). Lineage (GTDB taxonomy): Bacteria > Bacillota > Clostridia > UBA1381 > UBA1381 > Ornithomonoglobus_A. The sequence goes on along the minus strand of JAXDRV010000033.1, from coordinate 894 downwards.
CAAAGATGTGCATACACTTATCCACGCAACACTACCTGAAACAATTTCAATATATCTCAATAAAATTAAACCTACCAAAACTATGCTAACAAAAATCAACAAACTACGAATAAAGGCTGGCAATACAGCTATCTAAATGAAATTAAATAATGTCTTGAAATGATACCATTACATAAAAACTTAAAATGAGGGAGCGCCGTGTGCGGGGAAACTCGCATGCACGGTGTGGAGTGGGGGAAAAGTCAGAGATAACATCAAAGACTTACCTATCACTATTATTGTGCTTTGATACGGCGATAGATGCGGAGAAGTTTTGTAATACAAAATCAGCTCTTTTTCTTATCATGCCGGAGGAGGACAATACAAAATATTTTCTGATATCGCTTATTGTTCAGCAGCTATACCGTGAAATGCTTGCAATCGCCGATGAAACAAACGGAAAACTAAAAAACAGAGTTATGTTTTATCTTGACGAAATCGGTACAATTCCGAAAATAGATTCTGCTGAAATGATGTTCTCTGCAGGACGGTCAAGAAGAATAAGCATTATTGCAATCATACAGAGTAAGGCGCAGCTTGAAAAGAACTATGGTAAGGAAGGTGCGGAAATCATATGGGATAACTGCCAGCTCACCGTGTTCGGCGGCTTTGCCCCAAACTCCGAAACGGTGGAGGTTATGAGCAAAAACCTCGGCGAGCAAACAATTCTTTCGGGCTCTGTAACACAGTCAAAGAATGACGGATCAAGGAGCCTTCAAATGATGTCAAGACCGCTGATGACCGTAGATGAACTTAAAACTTTGCCGAGGTTTCACTTTATTATAACCAAAACAGGCTGCCACCCAATGAGAACAAAACTTGATTTGTTTTTCAAATGGGGCATTGAACTCAACA
>JAXDRV010000032.1:0-4807 GCA_034090805.1 Clostridia bacterium | reverse complement strand
GCAAAAAACCTTTATGCCGATTTCTCTTCCTATTTTTACACCCTCCTCATAGTCGGAAAAATAAAAGCTTATCTTTTCCTCATAAGGCATATTCCTGTCAATATTTATATTCCCGTCAAGAAAATGATTGGTAATAAACACTCCGTCATATCTCATTTCCTTGTAAAATTCCAAATTTTCTCTAACACCCGCAGCAGCGCATCTGCTTACCGGAAAAGTGTGAAGATGCGTTTCATATTTGTACATATCCATTTTTGTTCCTCCGATTCTATTTATATTAGGATAATGTTCAGAAAGGTAAAATCTATTGAAATACTTATATTTATCATACTCCTGTTTCCACAAAACAATAATCATTATTCCATTGCTGCTCCGCATTCTTATTCCACAAGCACGATTCTTTAAAGAAGCTTGACGGGCAGACAACATGACACTCGCCCTCCTTAAGATGATGCGGACCCAATAAACTACGCAGATTGTTTACTAATGTAAGCTTTATCTTCGATTTTCCTTTTGTGTCAAAATCCTTGAGCGATAGACGGTTTGATGTCATCATAGTCTTCTCCGTACCGTTTATTTCAACCAGCACAACATTAATTTCCTTTCGGTCTTATGTATGAGTTCTCCGAAAGAACGGCCGATGTGTTTTTAACACCATTTTCAGTAATCATCAGACTGTCCCATGGTTCAAAGTCATACAGGTCGCTGAACTTTATTAAAGCTCCCAAATAAATATCAAGAATTTCTCCGTTTACATTAAAAGCCGCTTTTTCGTAATTTGCCGATGTATTAACAAAATAATAAACCGTAAATTCCTCGCAGCTGTGCTTAGTGTATGTAATATTTTCATTGTCAACAATATCATTTGAATTAAGCTCACCAGCGATTATAAGCCTTCCGCCTGTTTTCACAAATTCTTTTAATCGCTTTTCGTTCCGGCTCCAAAACAGAACAGGTCTGTAGTTTCCTTCAATATTCTTAAAAAATTCTTTGAAATTATATTTTCCCACTATATTGAATTTATTGTAGATCTTATTTATCCCGCATCTGTTTCCTGATTATTGTAAACATTCCGACCATTAAAAGCACAATCTGTGCAAGAGTCATCGCCATCCATATACCGTTTATTCCGAATATGCTTGATAACACATAAAGAAAAATAGGTGTAAGAAAAAGCGGATCAAGATATGTCAAAAAATTTGAAAGGCTTGTTCTTCCAATTGCATAATAATATGAACAAATATATTTTACCGCCGCCTTGAACGGATACGAAAAGCCGTATATCACAAAGCCGCTTGCCATCATTTTCCTCGCCTCCTCCGAAACCGAGAACAACCTCGGCATCATGCAGATAAGCCCCGGTGTAAGCAGCATACAGAATACGGAAAACAAAGCAAGAATGACTGCCGCACATTTCATTGCGTACCTTTCACCCTTTGTGTCGTGTGCGCCGCAGCAATAGCTTACAACCGGCTGAATACCGTCGCATACGCCTTGAAAAATGTAATCGAATGTATAGACGGCGTAGCTCATAACAGCGTAGGCGCTGACTGCCGCCGTACCGCCCACCTTTAGCGCAAAGAAGTTGGTGAACAGCAGAACGACGGAGGACACAAAGTTTACTCCGAAAGGTGCCGTCGCGCGCCGCAGCATATCGAAAGCATACTTTTTGCATATGTGTATCCCTCTTTCGATACTTACGGAAAGAATACCGGGTATCATAATAGCTATTTGTGCAATAACTGTTGAAAAAGCCACACCGTACAGCTTATATTTGTTTACAAGCAGTATATCGAGAATGATGTGAACGATTAAACCAAATATCGTATATAGCATCGAGAGGTATGTCTTGTTTTCGTTTCTCAAAAGAACAATCAGACCGGCACCCATTATTTGAAATACCGCTCCGACACATATAATAAGTGAATAGTTTTCCGCATATTCAAGTACGGTTCCCTCTGCACCCATAAGAATTAAAACAGGCTTATATATTGCGGTAAACAGCACGCTTACCGCAATACCGACAGCGGCAAGCACGGCGATGAGTGTCTTTTTGACCTGTTCAGCCTCCTTGTCGCAGGACGCACCTCGGAGATTATTAAGAATAACCGAGCCGCCTACGCCTATACCGGTACCCAATGCCGTTATAAAAGCGACAATGGGCCAGACGATATTGATTGCCGCCAATCCGTCATCACCGGCGGCATTTCCTATAAAAAATCCGTCAATATTTGTGTAAGTTCCGACCAACACCATGGAAATGACGGACGGAATTATGTATTTTGATAATTTATGATTCATTATATTGTATCTGCCTCCATTGAATTTATTACATCGAATATTTGCGATATATCATCTGCCACAAAGTTTGCTTTCGACAGGAGCAACTGTTTTCCCTTATCTGTTTTTGAAACGCCCATCGACTTAATACCGCCGTTTTCGGCGAAGTTCATATCGGTGAGTGTATCGCCTGCCATTAGAATTTCACTGCGTTCGAAGCCCTCGTCAGAGCAAAATTTATTGATGTAGTATGGGTTTGGCTTTGTGGGATGAATACCGTCGTCTGTATATATTCGGCATAAAAAATCCTTTATACCGAGCAGATCCAAGCATTTTTCTGTTATATATCTGTCGTCGGTTGTAACAACTGCCGTTTTTATTCCCATTTTTTCGAGCCTTTTGAAAACATCGGTTATATCATTGCACGCCGGTATGACCTTTCCTTGAGAAACGTTATCGTGAAATGCTTTAATAACAACAGTATTAAGCGTATCGCACTCAATACCGCAGTTCGATTTTTTGAGTACATCGCAGAATGCATCTGTCATCTGTGCATATGTACCCTTGCATAAAATGCCGTCGGGAGCTGCGGTCTTTCCGTCTGTGCCTATAGCCGCAAGACATTCGTCCGCAAGGCTCGCATCAGCATTTACAGCCTTTAATATATCCGAAACGGCGGCAACCGCAACGCTTATCCAAAATGCGTCAAAATCAAGCAGTGTGCCGTCTTTATCAAAAATAATTGCTCTTATTTTCATATCCATATACCTCAAAGTTTTGTTTTTATATGTTAATTATCGTGTAATATCAACCGTGCATTTGTGTTTGAATTGCTTTATAATATCCTCTTCAACAACACTGCCCGGCATTTCACAGTAGAATGTGTAGTCGTACAGTCCATCCGAATGTCTCAGCACCGCAACCTCGTTTACCGTAACGTTCATCTGTTTTAACAGTTCGGTCGTGCGATGCTGGAAATTCGGTGTTTCAATTCCGTATATTTTTATATATTTGCTTTTGTGAGATGTCATAAATTTTCCGCTGCTGTGCAGAATGATTTGTGTTGCAAGGATAATAAGCGTTGAGGAAAAGCCTATAACGTACATACCGCCGCCTATAGCCATACCTATTCCGCACGTTGCCCAAAGTCCTGCGGCAGTCGTAAGACCTCGTATATTACTTCTTTGAACATATATTGTTCCTGCACCCAAAAATCCTACACCTGTCACAATGCCCTGTGCCATTCTTGATGGATCAAGCCTTACATCTGCCGTAGAATATGCTTGTATAAGATCCTCAAATCCGTATTTTGATATTATCATCATCATTGCCGAGGCACACGCTACAATGCAATGCGTTCTTATACCCGCCTCTTTCGCACGATTTTCTCGTTCAAAGCCTATCATCATACCGCACAGACAGCTTACCAGCATTCTGAATATCATATTTATGTGATAGTTAGTAATTACATCATACATTTTATGACCGTTAACTCCTTTCGTTCAATTTGGTAGGGGAATAAAAAGGTTATCCTCAACGGTATATGCTATCGGGAAAAGAATAAGTATTCCTTTCCCGACAGCTGTTCCGTATGCGGATAACCTCTTTGAAACATAAAAATTTATTTTTTAAATTCTACGTTTTTGCGCAATGGCTTTTTATTTGCCTTTCGAGAGCTGTTCAGAAGCATTGCCGCATAATTTGTATTACCATGTCAGTCTTACTATATTGTCAACTTTTATCTGGTTCGCATTGATATATGCATTTAACTTCTGCTCGGTTGTTTGGTTTGATTCGGAACCCGATACCGTTACCACAGACTCAGTTAAAAACGTTTTTATCTTCATTGTAGGAATGTTATATGTTCTCTTCATCTTGCATTTCCTCCTGTTCTTTATTCAACAACGGCAACCGCTTTTGCGTTCTCGTCCGTAAGTCCCGATACTATAACCTTAAATATCGTGCTTGCGTTTTTAGCAAGAGTGATTGTCGGAATTTCGTTCTGCGGAGTAAGAGTTCTTGTTTCAGTGCCGCTTGTAACTTTCCACTTGATGCTCTGTATAACAAGATTTCCGTTTGCGGTAACAGTTGTTATAAAGCCTGTTGCGTTGTCACTTCCGACAAATGCATCGGTTGTCTCCTGTGTATATGGGGGAGCGATTGAAATCTGTGTATCAGTAATGCTGCCCGCAAAGATATTTCCGCCGTATATATCTTCTTTGTTAAGAGTGCCGTGTATAGCCTTTGCTGCCTGGGCTACAGTTAAGCTTGCGTTGTCTGTAATGCACATTTTACCGGCACCGCCCCTTGCAATGTATATTCCATATTTGCCGCATTGAGCCGATACACTGACGCTGTCTTTGATAGTTAAATCATATCTTCCAACGTTTCCATCTGTACTGTATGGAGAGATGGCTGCTGAGTTATCATAGGTATACTCATTAATAACCGTAAGTTTGCCTTCACCGCCTATCGTAATGCTCGCATCCTCTGCATATGTGTAAAGACCAAAATTCCAACCACCTGA
>JAXDRV010000031.1:0-24742 GCA_034090805.1 Clostridia bacterium | reverse complement strand
TGCCGCAAGCGTCGCCTTAAGCTCCGTTTCCCTCGTGACAACGGCTATTGCTCCGCTGTCGAGAATATCCCTTACCGCCTGCTGCTGCGGAAGTATCAGCCGTCCCTTGGGTGCTGCGCTGTCAATCGGTGTTACAAGCACAACAGCATCTCCCGCATTAATCAAATCACCCACAAGTCTGCGTCCCGATTCCTTGGGCGCAAACGATGCAAGCAGCTCCTTTAATTCATGTATTCCGTCATTTGTGCGTGCGCTTACATATATCTCATTTTCCGCAGACCTCGGAATATCCCGCGCCAAATCACGCTTATTGTATACGGTAATATACGGGATATTTTTCTCCTTGAATATCCCAATAAGCTCTTTTTCACATTCGCGCACTCCCTCCGTCATATCTACCACAAGCACGGCTATGTCGGTTTTGTTAAGTACTCGCTTTGTGCGGATAACCCGCTGCTCTCCGAGGCTGCCCTCATCGTCAAAACCCGGAGTATCCGTTATCACAACGGGTCCGAGAGGCAAAAGCTCCATTGCCTTTGAAACCGGGTCTGTGGTCGTTCCCTTTGTATCGGAAACCACTGCCACCTCCTGCCCCGTAACCGCATTAACCACACTCGATTTCCCGGCATTTCTCCGTCCGAAAAATCCGATATGTACTCTGTTTGCCGCCGGTGTTTCATTTAATCCCATAATCAACCGCTCCTTTATATTTATTTCATATATAATTGTAAAATGTCAGTTTGGGAATTGAGAGTGTTTTTGAATTTATTCGTACTCAAACATCCCTTGCGGTAACTCGTCCGAACAAACTCAAAAACGCTCTCAATTCCTACAAGTTTTTATAGTTTTGGAAGAATTTGTGATGTTTATGATTGAGTTTCGGCGAGTTCCCGAACGAAGTGAGGTATGTCTGAGCCGAAGCTCAAGCAGAAATATCTCAAATTCCGCAGGAATCTCACATTTTACAATTACCTAATTTATTTCAGATAAGCGCAATCATTATTCCGGCGATTATCACCGCCGCACAGATTATCTTTTTCACTATGTCCGTTTCCTTAAACGCTATTCTTCCTCCCGCAATCGTTACCATTACGGAGCATTGCTTTATAAGCGTCATCGCCGTCACGCTGCTGTTTTCATCCGCACAGGCAATGAACAGTGCCTTGTCGCCTACCACAAAAAGTACACTCAATATCAATATCCAATAATTTTTAAGTATTATCCTTAAATCTATTTTGATATGCTTTACAAGCATATATCCCAGATACAGCACCGCAAGGAAAAACATATACCAAAACTGAAGCTGTCCGCTCGTTAAATCACGCATCAAAAGCTTGTCCAAAAGCTCCGAGCAGGCATTTAAAAAGCACGAAATCAGCGTCATAACTATGTATTTCCACTGCGTTTTCCCGTCTGTGCCGACACCGTTGCGCCGCATATTTACAAGCATCAAGCCGGCAAGCACAACCGCCATACCGATTGTACGCTGCACCGTAAGAACCTCTCCGAGTACCGTTATGCCGAGAATTGTCGCAAAAATCACTCTCGACATATCCATTACTCCGTAAAAGCCTATCGGAAGCTTGTTTATTGCTCCGAATGCGCACAGCCACGCTATGAATATTATCGTTGATTTTATGAATACCGGAACAAGAAACCGCATATCCATCTCCATTGCTCCTCCCGCTTGGGGAAGCACAAACAAAAAACTTAAAAATGTATAAAAGAACAGAACCTCGATGGTGCTGTTCTTTTCAAGCGCTTTCTTTTTTATCACATCGCGCGCACCCTTTAAGATTCCGTAAAGCGATACAAGCGCAATCCACATCAGTATACCACCCGTTTCCTTATAAATTCACCCTACATTATTATTGCAGCCACCGTTATGTTGCCGCAATCCGCAGGTGTTGTTTCCTCCATTGTACGCAGCATCGAGGCAAGCCACTCCTTGGAGCTTCGCGTCTTTTTCAGCGACTCCTCCATGCTTTCTTCGTCAATATTAAGCCAAAAGCCGTCCGTACAGAGCAAAAACGCAGTTTTATCTCCTATTTTAAACGGACCGCCCGTTTCCGGCTCAGGCTCGCTCACTCCGTCAATCGCAAGCGTAAGCCTGTTGTTGTCGTAGGTGCGTATTTCGTCAAACGATATTGCACCCGATGCGTATTTTTCCATTGCCGTTGTGTGGTCGTTGGTAACAAAGCTTATCACACCCTTGGGCATATAATAAAGACGTATGTTCCCGACATGAGCGCATACCGCCGTTTTGCCGTCCGTTATCAGCACCGCCGCCGAAGCGGTCATTTCGCAGTAATTGGGATTATCCGCAACAAATTCCCTGAATGCGGACGAAGCGGCATTTATACACGCTGCCGCACAGTCCTCCGTGACCTCGTGCATTTCGTCAAACGCAGCGGCAGCCGATTTTGTTATCAGCTCCGCTCCCGTTTCTCCGCCCGCTCCCTCGCCGTCCGCCATGACAAAGCAGTATATTCCGTCACGGCACAGCTTGGTGAAGCTGTCCTTGTTTATTTCACGTCCGCCTCTGTCTGTTATTGAAGTAAAACGCATTTCTATTCCTCCGTTTTCGGTTCGGGCGAGCTTACTATCGGAAGCTCCGACTCCTCCCGCTCCGTTTCGGGCTCAGGTTCGGGCGTTGCCGTTTCCTCCGTTACCGCCGCCGTCTGCGAAAGCGTTTTTGACAAGGTGCGTGTGTCCCATATCTGCTTTCCGAGCCAAAAAAGCATCACTGCCGACAAAGCAAGCAGCACAACGCTTACGGCAACGGATTTTTTGTTTTTTTTCGCATTTTTGTTTTCGCCCGACATATCAAATTCCCTTTCCCCAAATTTTTGAAGCAAGCGGAGCTTAAGTTGCTGTTCAGCTATAAATTATTGTTTATATGCTAATTCATAATTCATAATGCATAATTCATAATTGATTCTGCATTATGAATTTGCCGCTAAACAACAATTTTTTATAAATATATCCGAATCGCAGCTCCGCCGCAATTCGCTTTCCGCAATTGCTCCGATTTTATTCAAACGGACGTATTCTGTACGTCACTCCGAGCCGTTCGCAAATTTGCGCACATCGGCGCTCCTCGTCCTCCGTGAGAGTAGTGGACACGGTTGACAGGATAACCTTTTTTACGTAATTCTTTACCTCGCCCGCAAATTTCAGCATCGCCTCAAACGAGCCTTCGCCGAATTTAGAACGTGTAAGCTCAAGATACCGTTCCGCATCGGGAGTGTTAAGGCTTATCGAAACAACGTCTATCTTATCCTTATAAAACGGAGCGGTGTTCTTGTTGTTTATCAGATCGCCGAGTCCGTTTGTGTTTATCCGTATCGGAAGAGTGCAGCGTTTTTTGAAATACTCCGCCGCCTCAAGCAAATCGTCAAGCCGCTCTGTAGGCTCTCCGAAGCCGCAGAACACGATCTCCGTGTATTTCGACAAATCTATTTTATCAAATTCGTCCTTTATCTCTTGAACAGTCGGCTCACGCTCAAGCCACAGACTCCCCGATCCGTCCATTTCATCTCTGTTTTGTCTTAAGCAAAACGTGCAGGCGCACGGACAGCGGTTTGTCATGTTTACATACAGTCCGCTGTGTACCTCATAAAATATCACCATTTTTATGACCATTAACTCCTTTCGCAAAACTAAGTTTGAAATAAAATCGCTCAGATTGCCGCTTTGCAGTGAGTGGTGCTGTACAAGGGTACCGCCCCGAACAAAAAGCGGTGAGATGGGCGATTTTATTCAAACTTTTATTCCTTTTAACAATATGTGTCCTTGTATGACAAAATACACTTTTCTATTACATTCTTTGCCTCGTCCGCTCCGCTTATCTCGTTGACAACGGTTTCCTTGCCCTCAAGCGACTTATACACTCTGAAAAAGTGCGAAATCTCGTCAAACGTATGCTGCGGCAGCTGCGAAACGTCCGAATAGCAGGTGTATGCCGGGTCGTTCGTCGGCACTGCGATTATCTTTTCGTCCACCTGGTCATCGTCCGTCATCTTCAGCACGCCTATCGGATAGCACTCCACAAGCGTCATCGGAACTATATCCTCCTGACACAGCACAAGCACGTCGAGAGGGTCGTTGTCCGAAGCGTACGTCCTCGGAATAAATCCGTAGTTTGCGGGATAATGCGTTGAGGTGTACAGAACTCTGTCAAGCCTAAGCAATCCCGTTTCCTTATCCATTTCATATTTATTTTTTACTCCCTTCGGAATTTCAATAACAGCCATGAATTTTTCGGGCGAAATCCTCCTTGGGTTTATATCGTGCCATATATTAGACATTTTCATAACCTCCGTTTTTTCTTTATTATATCACATAAACTCCATGTTTTCAATATACAGTTTAGAAAAATATTCGCTGCCGCCCAAAAGAACATCAGAAGATATTTCCTTTATGCGGCTGATGCCCTCTCCGCCGTCTGCGGCAAGGCGCACCGCTCCGGCAAGTGCTCCGTTGCCCAGAATCTTAGCTTTTTCCGCCGCTCCCTCGGGCAAAAGTCCTATCTCCTCCGCTTTTTTCAGATTCAGTCCGTGTCCGAAGCCTCCGGCAAGGTACACGTTTTTCACATCACCCGGCTCTGCGCCGTATTCATGCAGCAGCGTTTTTATTCCAGAAAACACCGCCGACTTCGCCGCCTGAACCGCGCGTATATCCTGCTGAGTAAGACGTATATCGTCCGTCAGCGGATATCCTCCGTCAAAATACCTCTCTGACAGCAGTCCCGTTTTATCTATAATCCCGTGCCTTAAAAGCTCGGCGATAAGCTCGATAATTCCCGTTCCGCATATGCCGCACGGCTTTTTATCTCCTATCGTACGGATAACTCCCCCGTCAAGGTCAACTCCGCAAACAGCGCCGTCCACCGACCCCGTTCCGCACGAGATACCGCCGCCCTCAAACGCAGGCCCCGCCGCCGTTGAGGTCACGAGTATCTTTTCCGAATTGCCCAAAGCCATCTCTCCGTTTGTTCCGAGATCCGCCAAAAGCGACAGCTCGCCGCTCTCAGCCATTTTGCTTGCGTAAATTCCGCTTACTATATCTCCTCCGACAAATGCACTTATCCCGCCGATTACGGTCACCGGAATATCCCCAAGCTCCGCTATTTTCGTATTTTCCGTATCGAGAGTCACAGGCGAAAACGGGTATGCTCCCAACCCCGTACATGAGTATCCGAGCAGCATATGCACCATCGCAGTATTCGCCGCAATAATAATCCTTGACGGATTTTCCCCTCCGCAGGCGATTTTCATTCCCTTTAGTATTTCAAATACGATAAGCCTGCGCAGCTCCTTCAATCTGCCTCTGTTTGCCGCCTCTATTCTCGATATTACGTCCGCACCGAAGGAACGCTGAGGATTCACCGTTCTGTATTCGCCGCACTGCTTTCCGTTTTTAATGTACGAAAACGCAACCGTTGTTGTTCCTATATCTATGCACAAGGCGTTGTCTATCCGTTTTACGTCATTTTCGTTTCCGTATTCGGCAAGCACATTAAACTCCTCCGCCTTAAACGGTCTTGTGCGCCGAGGGCAGTTTTTGACGGTGCATTTCGAACAGTTGTGCTGCGCCTTAAAAATGCCTGTGTCCTCCGTCAGCTCAAGCATATATGCAAGGGATTTCTGCGGATTTATCTGCATACCGTCCGTAAGTGTAAGTCCGCAGCCGCTTTTTTCCACGATTTCCCGCTGCACCTCAAGAGGAATGTCGACAGGTGCCTCAAGCCTCTTTTTCACACCAACACCGCGTTTGGCACACTCCGCCTTTATCCACTCCGACACAAGCTCGTCCGCACGGAACACATACTCATCGCCTATCGTATTCACAAGCAGCCCTGCCGTTGCCTCACCCTTGTCGAAAAGCTCCGTACAAAGACGGCTTATCCCATCGCCCGCCGTTATTACAACATAGCAACGCATATCCTCGAACACAACCCATGCGCCGACCTCCGCCGCCTTCTGCGCCTTTGGCAGATATTTTTCATATTCGGCAAGCACATACGGATAAACCGCACTCCCCTCACGGCAGTCCGCCGCACGCATTATATTTTCACGCTTGATTTCAATATTAAAGTCATTAATATACAATGTACAATTCTCCTTTATATACATAAAAAGGAGCCGGGCAAGGCGGTCACACCGACCTCCTTGCCGTAAGCCCCCAAAATTCGGTTATCTTATCTTCAGCTTAACCCTTGTGCGCCTCAAAGCACTTGCTGCAATAAACAGGCTTGTCGTGACGCGGCTCAAACGGAACCTTGTCCACAGCTCCGCAGTCTGCGCATACAATCTCATACATTTCACGCTGAGGCTTCATGCGCTCCTTTCTCGCCGTTCTGCAATCCTTACATCTTGTAGGCTCGTTTTCAAAGCCCTTTTCGGCATAGAACTCCTGTTCGCCGGCAGTAAAAACAAACTCGCTGCCGCAGTCCCTGCACACCAATGTCTTGTCCTCGTACATTAAAATTAACTCCTTTCGCAATCCCTGACGGTTGCCTGACCTTACGCATTCCTATTTAATGAGATACCGCAGCTTTTTTTTGATGCGCTGTATCGCATTGTCGACAGCCTTAATATCCTTGTCCAGGTTTTCGGCAATCTCCTGATAGGAATGTCCCTCCAGATACTCAAACAAAACGCTCAGCTCAAGGGGACTGAGAATCTTGTTTATCTTATACTCCATACCATCTTTATTTTCTCTGTCAATCAATATTGCCTCAGGATTACGATGCTCCTCGAACGCCAAAACCTCCAAACGAGCCGAGTCGTTTTCATCATCAAAGTTATTGTTATCAAGTGAAACATAAGAATTCAAAGGAGAATGCTTTTTCCTCGACGCCTCCTTGACGGCGGTGATGATCCTGCGCCTTACGCATATTCCTGCAAAAACCTTGAAAAACGGGAACTTTGAACCGTCAAATTTCATCACGGCATTATAAAGACCTATCAGTCCCTCCTGTATAATATCGTCCTCATCGGCTCCCATAAGGAAAAAAGCCTTTGATTTGGAATATACAAGCTTCCTGTATCTCAAAATCACAGCCTCAAGAGCGAGCTTGTCACCCTTTTGCGCCAGCTCCACCAATTTCTCATCAGTATAACCGGAAAATTCCTCCGAGGCGCCCATTGCCCAACTCTCCTTTTTCTTGATATAAGTATGTATTAATTATATCATAAGGTATCTTTTTTGTCAACACTTTTTAAAATCTGAAGTACAGAAATGGATTGTACGTCTGTCCGACAAGCATAACAAAGCAAAGCGCAAATCCGACAGCCACCGCCGCCGGCTCCGCTATCGCCGCAAATTTTGGACTTTTTTTGCACAGATGCCCGAATATCACCTTCGGTATCGGCGTTGACGCAATCACGCACAGCAATATCAGCCATAAATTTGAATACAGCGCCGACACCGTCGCAAGATCGTACAGATCGCACCCTATCCCGAATGCGTGTCTGAAAAACATCAGCAGTCCGTTAAAATCCGTGAAGTAAAATATCCCCCACCCGATTATAACAAAAAACATCGTATATATATGGCAAAACGGTGACGGTATCTTTCCGATGATTTTGCGCAGCGGAAACTTTTCGATAAGCAGCAGCAGACCGTAAAATCCGCCCCATATCACAAAATTCCAGCTTGCGCCGTGCCAAAGTCCCGTAAGCAGCCACACTATAATGATATTTCTGACCTGACGGCATCTGTTTCCGCCGAGCGGAATATACACGTAATCTCTGAAAAACCTCCCAAGCGAAATATGCCATCTGCGCCAAAATTCCGTAATGTTTTTCGATATATACGGATAATCGAAATTTTCGTTAAAATGAAATCCGAGCATTCTCCCCAAGCCTATCGCCATATCGGAATATCCCGAAAAATCAAAGTATATCTGGAATGTGTACATTATAATTCCGAGCCATGACGAGGCTGTCGTCGCAACGGGCGCAGACAGCAGCATTTCCGCCGTATTCCCGGCATTATTGGCAAGCAGAACCTTCTTGCACAGTCCCGCCGTAAACCGCTTTGCCCCCTCGGCAAAATCACAAGCCGTTGTTTTTCTGCGGCGCAGCTCATACGATATATCGGTATATCTCACAATCGGTCCCGCAACAAGCTGCGGAAACATCGAAACGTACGTCATGAATCTGAGCAGCGATTTCTGTACCTTGGTTTTTCCTCTGTACATATCTATCGTGTACGAAAGCGTCTGGAACGTGTAAAACGATATTCCTATCGGCAGCGTCACCCTCGGTGCGGGAATATACACGTGCAGAAGCGCGCCTATGCTGTCCGCAAGGAATGAGGAATATTTGAAAATTACAAGCAGTCCGAGGTTTATGACAAGCGAGCATACGAGCGCAGCCGCAGCCTTGCGTGTTCCGTAATGCCTGTCGATTATCAGACCGTTGACGTAATCGACAAGCGAGCTGAATATCAAAAGCACCACCCACACAGGCTCTCCCCATGCGTAAAACACGAGTGACGCAAGCACAAGCACCGCATTTTTATAGGTAACATTTTTTGAAAAATTATAAACAAGAAGCACCGCAGGCAAAAATACACACAAAAAAACAAGACTCGAAAATACCATTTGCCTCCGCTCCTTTCTCCTGAAATCATAATTAGGTAATTGCGAAATGTCAGTTTGGGATTTGAGAGTATTTTTGAGTTTATTCGTACTCAAACATCCCTTGCGGTAACTCGTCCAAACAAACTTAAAAACACTCTCAAATCCTACGAATAATTACTATCTTGTAAGAATTTGTGATGTTTATGATTAAGTTTTGGCGAGTTCCGAACGCAGTGAGGGTGTGTAGGGGGCGGTGTCCCTGCCGCCCCGTAATCATAAATATCTCAAATTCCGAAGAAATTTTGCATTTCGCAATCACACTAAAGTATACCACACCACCGCGAATATTGCAACAGTTGTAACATAAATATAATATTGGGAGGTGCCGCTATGGATTATATTCTGCCGCTTATTATAAGCGTTATAATTATTCTTTCTCATGTACGCAGACAGCGCACCTACGACCTGTTTATTGAGGGTGCGTGTGAGGGCTTTGCGGTGCTGAAAAGCATTTTTCCGCCGCTGCTTGCCGTCACCGCCGCCGCCTCAATGCTTCGTGCATCGGGAGCTCTCGATATGCTCATAAACGCCGCTGCTCCGGCAGCCGATTTCTTTGGTATTCCTCGTGAGGTTCTGCCGATAGCGGCAATACGTCCCGTATCGGGCGGCGGTGCTTTGGGAATACTGTCGGAGCTTTTGTCCCGGTACGGCGCAGACAGCTTTGCCGGACGTTCCGCCTCCGTCATCATGGGCGCAACGGAAACCACCTTTTACTGCGTGTCCGTATACTATGCCCGCACACGTGTGCGCTCCGCAGCCAAAATACTTCCGATAGCGCTCCTGTGCGACGCAGTTTCCGTATGGGCGGCAGTACGTGCAGTGGAGTTTTTTTGTACATAATCACAAAAACAAACCGAAAAATCGTCCTCTTATGGATTGATATAAATAAAATCGGCATTTTTTTAACAAATTTTTAGATTGCTATTGAAAAATTGCGCAAATTTAGATATAATATATAATAAGTAAGACTGCGGTTGCAGTTTAAAAAAAAGCAAAGGAGATTTTTATAATGACGTACAACAAATTAACTGTTGAAGACATTGACGTAAAAGGCAAGAAGGTTCTGGTAAGATGCGACTTTAACGTTCCCCTGGACGCTGACGGAAACATCACTGACGAGAATCGTATCGTCGGTGCGCTTCCCACAATAAAATATCTTATGGAGAACGGTGCAAAGGTTATCCTTTGCTCACACATGGGCAAGCCCAAGGGTGAGCCTGTTCCCTCGCTTTCTCTTGCACCGGTTGCAAAGAATCTTTCGGAAAAGCTGGGCAAAGAGGTTGTTTTTGCGGCTGATGACAATGTTGTCGGCGAAAACGCAAAGGCTGCCGTTGCGGCTATGAACGAGGGCGACGTTGTTCTTCTTCAGAACACACGCTACAGAAAAGAAGAAACAAAGAATGTTAAGGAATTTTCAGAGGAGCTTGCATCGCTTGCAGACCTGTTCGTAAACGACGCTTTCGGTACGGCTCACAGAGCGCACTGCTCAAACGTAGGTGTTTCGGAGCTGCTTAAGCCGGCTGTTGCGGGATATTTGATTCAGAAAGAAATCGAATTCCTCGGCAATGCGGTAAACGATCCCGTAAGACCTCTTGTTGCAGTTTTGGGCGGTTCAAAGGTATCGTCAAAGATTTCCGTTATCGAGAATCTTTTGGACAAGGTTGACAAGCTGATAATCGGCGGCGGTATGGCATACACATTCGAGGCTGCAATGGGCAGAACAACAGGTACCTCGCTGCTTGAGCCGGATTATATCGATTACGCAAAGAAGATGCTTGAAAAAGCAGGCGACAAGATCGTGCTTCCCGTTGATACGGTTGTTGCAAAGGAATTCAGCAATGACGCAGAATCAAAGGTTGTTGACGGCGACATCGAGGACGGCTGGATGGGTCTTGACATAGGTCCCAAGTCGGTTGCGCTTTTCTCGGACGTATTAAAGACTGCAAAGACTGTTGTATGGAACGGTCCCATGGGCGTATTTGAGATGCCGAATTTTGCAAAGGGCACAAACGCAATCGCACAGGTGCTTGCTGAAATCGACGCAACAACAATCATCGGCGGCGGCGACAGCGTTGCTGCGGTAAACCAGGCAGGTCTGGGTTCAAAGATGAGCCACATCTCAACAGGCGGCGGCGCATCGATGGAATTCCTCGAAGGCAAGGTACTTCCGGGTATTGCGGCACTTAACGATAAATAATCGACAAAAAGGAGATAATAACAATGGGAAAATATATTATTGCAGGTAACTGGAAAATGAACAAGCTTCCCTCGGAAACGTATGATTACGTTAAAGAGGTCGTTGAGGCTACAAAGGGCGCTCAGTGCGAGGTTGTTTGCTGCACTCCGTATGTGTGTCTTGCACCGGCTGTTGAGGCTGCTAAGGGCACTCATGTGAAAATCGGCGCTGAAAATCTTCACTTTGAGGACAAGGGTGCATTCACGGGCGAGGTAAGCGCAGATATGCTCGTTGACCTCGGCGTTCAGTACGTTATCATCGGTCACAGCGAAAGACGTGAATACAACAACGAAACAGACGAAACAGTAAACCTCAAGGCAAAGAAGGCTCTTGAAAAGGGTCTTATCCCCATCATCTGCTGCGGCGAAAGTCTTGAGCAGAGAGAGGCCGGCATAACAATGGACTTAATCTCAATCCAGATTAAGAAGGCATTTGCCGGAATCAGCGCAGAGGACGCTAAAAAGGTTGTAGTTGCATACGAGCCTATCTGGGCAATCGGCACGGGCAAAACCGCTACCGACGACCAGGCAGAGGAGGTTTGCGGCGCAATCAGAGGCGTACTTGCAGAGCTTTACTGTGACGCTTGCGCAAAGGAAATCACAATCCAGTACGGTGGCTCAATGAACGCTAAAAACTGCGCAGGTCTGCTCGCAAAGGAAAATATAGACGGCGGACTTATCGGCGGTGCTTCGCTCAAATCGGCGGACTTCGCTGTTATAACCGACGCAGCAAAATAAATTGACGGCAAGGGGGAGCTGTTGCGCTGAAATTACCAATTTTTACGCAGCGGCTCCTGTTTTCTACGGGAAATTATGAAAAAATTATTATTTTTAATCGCTTTTGCGGCTGTTTTCGGGATTTCCGCAGCAGCTGCCGGCATTACCGACATTAAAGGTCATGAATTTGAAAAGGAAATAACGGTGCTTAACGCACTTGATATTGTAAGCGGAGATGAAAATCATGAATTTCACCCCGATGCAACAGTGAAACGCTCCGAGGCGACAAAGCTTATGGTTGAAGCGTTTTCGGCTCTCGGCAGCTCCTGCACAAAGACCGAAACGGAGTTTTCGGACGTTCCGCTGCAGCACTGGGCATCGGGATATATTCAGGCAGCGTCCGACCTTGCGCTGATTACCGGCGTGGGCGGCGGCAATTTTGCTCCGGACGATGAGATTACCCTCGACCAGGCGTGTACGATAATCGTCAGAGCCTTGGGGTATGAGCTGTTTGCCGAAAGCGTCGGCGGCTATCCGTCGGGATACATGAAATATGCAAACGATCTCGACATAACCGACCGCATAGATTTATCCGATTACAAACGATACATCACAAAGGGTGAGCTTGCGTATATGATTGCAGTCGCTCTTGAGGCGCCAATGGCGGACTATCGGCTTGTCGGCGGTGATTTTGTCCCGTTTATCATGCAGGGCAGAGGTTTGAGTTATCTTTGCCCGCTGATAAAATACCACCATGCGTATTACGTAAACGGAATGATAACGAACACCTCCCGCAGCAGCTCCTCGCTCAGGAGCGGATACGTGGAGCTTAAGATAAACTACGCAAGGCGGCTCGGCACTGAATACGTGACAGCACCGAGAACGCTCATATGCGGCGTTGTGGACGGCGATGCCGTTTACGACCTGCTCTATATGAGGGGAGAATTTATTCTCAAGGAAACGAATGATGATGAATATACTGTGGTAATGATTATATTATAAATTCTGAAAGGAAGGACAATTAATGTGAAAAATAAGCGGCGCATCTCATCTCGAAAGTCAGCCTTGAAGTATATACATACGTCGGCGGCAGCCTTTCGAGCGACCTGCACTCACCGCCAAGAAGGGCGGACGCACGGAGTGCGGCTTTTGCGGAGCAAAATTGATGATAAGCTTCTTTTCCACATTATGATTTGTGCCGCCGTATGGCGGCGGAATGGAGGATTAATATGAGTAAATCACCTGTGGCTTTAATTATTATGGACGGCTACGGACTTAACAAAACAACAGAGGGCAATGCCGTTGCAGCGGCAAAAAAGCCCAATCTTGACAAATACTTTGCGGAGTATCCCAATTCGCAGCTTTCTGCAAGCGGTCTTGACGTGGGACTTCCCGACGGTCAGATGGGAAACAGCGAGGTAGGTCACACCAACATCGGTGCAGGCAGAGTTGTGTATCAGATGCTTGTTAAGATTTCAAAGGACATCGAGGACGGAAAAATCTACGACAACAAGCCTCTTTCGGACGCTATGGCAGCGTGCAAGGCAAACGGTACCTCGCTCCATCTTATAGGTCTGCTCTCAAACGGCGGAGTTCACTCGCACAACGAGCATCTTTACGGACTCCTTGAAATGGCAAAAAAGCAAGGGCTTGACAAGGTGTACATTCACTGCTTCCTTGACGGACGTGACGTTCCCCCGACCTCAGGCGCAGACTTCATGCAGCAGCTTGTTGACGAAACAAAGAAAATCGGTGTCGGCAGCGTAGCAACCGTTATGGGACGTTTTTATGCGATGGATCGTGACAACGCATGGGACAGAGTCGAAAAAGCCTTTGACGCAATGACATTAGGCGAGGGAGTTCAGGAATCCGATCCCGTTGATGCAATCAAAAATTCCTATGCAAACGATGTAACCGACGAGTTTGTTATCCCTGCCGTAACAGACAAAAACGGCATGATAAAGGACGGCGACAGCGTTATCTGCTTCAACTTCCGTCCCGACAGAGCACGTCAGATTACAAGAGCGTTCGTTGATCCGGATTTTTGCGGCTTTGAAAGAAAATGCGGATTTATGAAGTTAAATTACGTATGTATGGCTCAGTACGATGCGGAAATGCCCAACGTAACGGTTGCATATCCCCCGGAGCAGCTGCACATGACGTTCGGCGAATACATTTCCGAAAAGGGTCTTACTCAGCTCAGAATTGCCGAAACACAGAAATACGCTCACGTAACGTTCTTCTTTAACGGCGGTGAGGAAAAGCAGTTCCCCGGCGAGGAACGTATCTTAATCAAATCGCCGGACGTTGAAACGTTCGATATGAAGCCGGAGATGAGCGCATACGAGGTTGCGGACGCAGTTGTCGACGCAATAAATTCGGACAAGTTCGACGTTATTATATTAAACTACGCAAACTGCGATATGGTAGGTCACACAGGCGTATTTGACGCTGCGGTGCAGGCTGTTGAGGCTGTTGACGAATGCGTGGGCAAAACGGTTGACGCAATACTCGCAAAGGGCGGCAAGGTTATCATCACCGCCGACCACGGAAATGCGGACTGCCTGATTGATCCCGAAACAAAAGCGGTATTCACAGCTCACACCACAAACCCCGTTCCGATGATTGTTGTCGGAGCAGGCGATATAAAGGTCAAGAACGGCAGACTCTGCGACCTATGCCCGACAATGCTTGAGCTTATGGGACTTGAGCAGCCGTCGGAAATGACAGGCGAGAGCCTTATCGTAAAATAAAGTAAACTCGAAAGGCAGTGACATTCAATGAAATATATTGTTATTCTCGGCGACGGCATGGCGGATTATCCCGTTGACGCTTTCGGCGGAAAGACCGTTCTTGAGGTTGCGGACAAGCCGATTATGGATTATATGTCCGCACACGGCGAGCTCGGTATCGTTAAAACGGTTCAGGACGGAATGAAGCCGGGCAGCGATGTTGCAAATCTGTCCGTTATGGGCTATGACACAAAAAAATGCTATTCGGGACGTTCGCCACTGGAGGCTGCGTCTATAGGCGTTCCCCTTAAGGATACCGATGTGACCTTCCGCTGCAATCTCGTAACGCTTTCAGATGAGGAGGACTACAGCGACAAAACAATGCTTGACTATTCCTCCGGCGAAATAACTACCGAGGAGGCGGCGCAGCTTATCGAGGCTGTTGCGGCGGAGCTTAACACGGACGCAATAAAATTCTATCCCGGCATAAGCTACCGTCATCTGACGGTTTGGGACGGCGGCTCGACAAACGTTGAGCTTACACCTCCGCACGACATCTCCGACAGAAAAATCGGCGACTACCTCCCCAAGGGCGACGGTGCGGAAATTCTTCTCGATATGATGAAACGCAGTGAGAAAATTTTAAGAGATCACCCCGTCAACAAAAAGCGTATTGCCGAGGGCAAAAATCCCGCCACCTCAATATGGGTATGGGGCGAGGGAACAAAGCCTCAGCTTGACAACTTTGAAGCAAAATTCGGCTTAAAGGGCAGCGTTATAAGTGCCGTTGACCTCATCAAGGGCATAGCAAAGTGCGCCGGTATGGAGTCGATTGACGTTGAGGGTGCAACCGGCAACTGCGAAACAAACTGGGACGGCAAGGCACAGGCAGCTCTTGACGCACTTCTCGGCGGCAGCGATTTTGTGTATGTTCACATGGAGGCTCCCGATGAAATGGGTCACCAGGGACTTCCCGACAAAAAGAAGCTTGCCGTTGAAACAATCGACAAAAAGGTTATAAAATTCCTCAAGGATAACCTCGAGGAAAGAGGCATTGATTACAAAATGCTTATCATGCCCGACCACCCCACTCCGATAAAGCTGAAAACACACGTAAGCGACCCCGTGCCGTACATCATTTTTGACAGCACAAAAACAGACGGTGGCAGCGGTCTTTCATACACGGAAGAAAACGGAAAGAAAACAGGTATTTATACAGACAAGGGCTACACCCTTATGAATCGTTTTTTAAACCGATAAAAAGCCGCATTGTACGGCATATTCCCTTCCGAAAGGAGGACTCGTATGAAATGGAATAAATCAGACCTTAAAATACTCCTTTGGCCCGTTGTTGTAATTATCGCAGGTGCGGCTCTGTATCTGCTCACACCTGTGATAATTGATATTCTCGGCTATCTTACGGGACTTTTGCTGCCTTTTATAATCGGATATGTGATTTCAAAGGCAATAAATCCGCTTGCGGATATTTTGCAGAAGCGTCTGCATATACCCAGAGGCATGACGGTAATCCTTGTAATACTGTGCGCCTTGGGAATAGTTTCGGGGCTTATATACTGGGGCGCAAGCTCACTTTCAGGTCAGGCAAAGCAGCTTTTTACGAATAATCCCGACCTTAAGGAATATTTTGTAAGTCAGTATTCAAACGCCATAGATAAGCTGTACGTATTTTACAATTCGCTGCCGGAAACGGTGCGCACCGCACTTGACGGAGCATTTTCCAACACAGGCAGCGCAACAAATCTCGTCATGGATTATGCCGGACGCTTTTTCAAGGCAATGCCTAACGTTTTTGTTGCGACTATAGTCGGAATACTGTCACTGTATTTCATGGTGACAAATTCCGCCTCGCTCAGCAAAATCATCGGCCGCCTTTTTAAAACCCAATCAACAAAGACGGCACTCGTATGGGCGCAGGTACGTCATTATCTTGGCGGCTACTTAAAGGCGCAGCTTATAATTATGTCGGTAACGGCAACAATAATGTCGATATGGTTTATTATTATCGGGGTGAGGTATTGGATTTTGATTGCTTTGGGCATTGCTCTGCTTGATGCTCTCCCGATATTCGGCAGCGGACTGATACTGTGGCCATGGAGTGTGATGAGCTTTCTGAACGGTGACCCGAAAACAGGCTTTTGCCTTATACTCGTGTACGCCTCGATAGCTCTCACCCGTCATCTTATAGAGCCTAAGCTTGTCAGCACAAATATCGGCATGAACCCGCTTGTAACGCTTATGTCAATGTACATAGGCTACAGAACACTAAGCGTCGGCGGTCTTATCGCAGGTCCGTTGATTATGCTGCTGATACTGAGCCTGTACAAGGGCGGTATATTTGATACACCCATTGCCATAGTGAAGCAGGTATTCAAAAAAACAGGCCGCACGCTTCATTCGCTGAAGGAATATATTTTATCCGATGATTCGGAATAATCACATAGGTTATTGTAAAATATCGGTTTGGGATTTGAGAGTATTTTTGATTTTATTCGTACTCAAACATCCCTTGCGGGAACTCGTCCGAAAAAACTCAAAAACACTCTCAAATCCTGCAAGCTTTTATGGCTTCGGAAGAATTTATGATGTTTATGCTTGATTCGGCGAGGGAGATCTGAACCGAAATCAAGCATAAAGCCCGCATTTTACAACGACCAAAAATAATCACAAGAAAGGAGAACACCATGGAAAAAGAAAAATTCTATATAACCACCGCCATTGCGTACACCTCAAAAACGCCGCACATCGGCAACACCTACGAAATAATCCTTACAGACGCAATAGCGAGGTTTAACCGTTTTATCGGCAAGGACGTATTCTTCCTTACCGGAACGGACGAGCATGGTCAGAAAATACAGGAAATCGCCGAGGCGGAGGGCATAACCCCTCAGCAGCACGTTGACAAAATCGCCGGCGAAATACGTGATATTGCCGATATGCTCAATATCAGCTACGATAAATTTATCCGCACAACGGACGATTATCACGTAAAAGCCGTTCAGCAGATATTCAAAAAGCTTTACGACCAAGGCGACATATATAAAAGCGAATACGAGGGCTTGTACTGCACACCCTGTGAGTCGTTTTGGACGCAGACGCAGCTTGTTGACGGCAAATGCCCCGACTGCGGACGTGAGGTAAAGCCGACAAAGGAGGAGGCTTACTTCTTCAAAATGAGCAAGTATCAGGATAAGCTGATGCAGTATATAGAGGAACACCCCGAATTTATTCAGCCGGAGTCACGCAAAAAGGAAATGGTAAATAACTTCCTAAAACCCGGACTTCAGGACTTATGCGTTTCACGTACAAGCTTTACATGGGGTATCCCGGTTGAATTTGATCCCGGTCACGTTGTTTACGTATGGATCGACGCACTTTCAAACTATATCACGGCTCTCGGCTACACTCCCGACGAAAAGGGAGAGCTTTACAAAAAATACTGGCCTGCGGACGTGCATATAATAGGAAAGGATATTCTCCGATTCCATACGATATACTGGCCGATAATGCTTATGGCTCTGGGCGAACCTCTGCCGAAGCAGGTGTTCGGTCACCCGTGGATGCTTTTCGGCGAGGAAAAGATGAGCAAATCGAGAGGAAACGTAATATATGCGCAGGATCTTGTCCGTCATTTCGGCGTTGACGCAGTGCGCTATTATTCGCTCCATGAGATGCCATTTGCACAGGACGGAACGATAACGTATGACGTATTCATGAACCGCTACAACAGCGATCTCGCAAACACACTCGGCAATCTGGTAAACAGAACCGTTGCAATGATTAACAAATATTTCGGCAGTGAAATCCCCGCAGGCGACACCGAGGGTGAATTTGACGCAGACCTCAAGGCATCTGCGACTGCCGCAATAGGCAAAATTTCGGAAAAGATGGCGGCGCTGCGTGTTGCGGACAGCCTTGACGAGATATGGAAAGTCGTTGACCGTGCAAACAAATACATTGACGAAACCACTCCGTGGGTGCTTGCAAAGAATGATGAGGACAAACCCAGACTCGGAACGGTTATGTATAATCTTGCGGAAACGATAAGAATTATCGCCGCTCTCCTTTCGCCGTTCATGCCCGATACATCGGCAAAAATCGCAGCTCAGCTTAACGCCTCGGAGCTTGGCTTTGAAAGCACAAAGACCTTCGGCGCAACCGCCGCCGGGACAAAGGTATCAGAGCCTGTTCCGATTTTTGCAAGAATCGACATAGACAAAAAGCTTGAGGAGCTTGCGGCGGAAAACGAGACTGAGGAGGAGAAAATCGAGATTGCTCCGTTTAAGGATTTCGTTGAATTTGAGGATTTTGAAAAGCTTGATATAAGAGTCGGCAAGGTCATAGAATGTGAAAAAGTCCCCAAATCCTCAAAGCTTCTGCGCTTTACGCTCCAAACAGGCAGCGAAACACGCCAGATACTTTCCGGCATTGCAAAATTCCACAAGCCTGAGGAGCTTATCGGCAAAAACGTCTTGTTTATCGCAAACTTCAAGCCGAGAAAGATGATGGGTCTTGAATCGCAGGGCATGATTTTATCTGCCGAATACAACGACACACTGACCGTTCTGACAACTCTTAACGATATTCAGAGCGGTGCGGAGATAGTTTAATGATGCACATTATAACCGGCGACGGCAAGGGCAAAACCTCAGCCGCCGCCGGTATGGCTTTGCGCATGAGTGCTTACGGAAAAAGCGTGCTGTTTGCGCAGCTTTTAAAAGGCTCCGGCAGCGGCGAGGCGCTCGCCTTCGGTAATATACCAAACGTCACGGTAAAGCGTCTGTCGCGCGATTACGGCTTTGTGTGGTCGATGTCGGACGAGGATAAGGCGGCTGTTGTGCATGAGCATAACGAAATACTGCGCACTGCGCTTGACGGTGATTTTGATATGATAATCCTTGATGAGGCAATACCTGCGATGAACATGGGACTTCTTGATACCGAACTGCTTTTCGGTGTTTTGGAAAAGAATTGCGAAATCGTGCTTACCGGCAGAGAGCCAAAGGCCGAAATTCTCAAAAAAGCGGACTATATTTCCGAAATAAAAAAAGTACGGCACCCCTTTGACAAAGGAGCCGCCGCACGTGAGGGGATTGAATATTAATTCAGCTTAAAATCAATAATTTCCCGACATAAAACAACGGGACGGAGCTTATTTTACCCCGTCCCGTTTAATTTTACCAAACTCTTGTTGCGCCTGCGTACTGTCTTACTCTGTAGTCTGTTTCTATGGACGAAACCTTAACAACGTCACCTGTCTGAGGTGCGTGTATCATGTTTCCGTCTCCTACGTAAATTCCAACGTGGTGTATGCCGCCGCTGTTTGCAAAGAATACCAAATCTCCGGGCAGCAGATTGTCACGGCTTACGTATGTTCCGTTATTTCTCTGGTCTGCCGCAACGCGGTTTACGCTTATTCCGTTTGCTTTGCATACGTACTGCACAAGTCCCGAACAGTCAAATCCCGACGGTGACGTTCCGCCCCATACATACGGTACTCCCAAATACTGCATTGCCGTATCAACAAGTGCCTGACCGCCCGTTGACGATACGGGATTCGGAGTGCTCTGCGTTGACGCTCCCACAGCCGCAGAATTTTTCCTTGCCTGCTCCTCGGCTCTTGCCGCAGCGGCTCTTCTTTCCTCGGCAGCCTGCTTAACCTCTGCAACGTGCGATTTTTCTACCCACTCGCCCGTAAAGTCAACTACTGTATTGATAATATATCCCTCTCCGCTGTAGTCGCTGCCGTAGGCAATCTTTATAAAATCACCCTCTCCACCGAGAACAACTATATCCGTTTCGTCCGAAATCTGATCAATTGCCGACGATTCCTTCGATGCCTCCGATCTTACGTTTACACCGTTTGCAAATGAAAGAACCTTCGCCAGCTTATAATGGTCGTACTGCTTTGCCGCATACTGTGCGTCGCTCTTATCGTCCGTAACGAATTCTGCCGGGATATATCCCGAACCGTTTTCCGCCGATACCTTATAATATCCCTCTGTGCTTTCGAGAATTTCCACCTGATCGCACGGCTCAAGCTGACCAACCACCTCGGACGACGACGAGGGCGATGCGTAAAGCTCTACTCCCCCCTGCGTTGTTTCAACGTATCCGAGCTGATAGCTTGAACGGTCTACCGAATTTTCTATTTCGGCAGCCGCCTGAGCAACAGCCGTTGTATCGTTCGTAAGAGCCGCCGCAACAACTCCGCTGCCGTCTACGTTCTTTTCCGTTATTGTCATGCTCTGAACCTCAGCCGCCGCACTGAGCTTTTTATCTCTTTCGGCTCTTGCCACCGCTAAGTCTGCGCTCTGCGCAGCCGCAAGCGAGCTCATGATCGCAACGGCAATAATCGCAACAACCGTATGTTTAAAATTTTTCATATCCTACATAGCCTTTCTGCTCACAATATATTTATATTCGACACCCTCTGCCGTGAGCCGACAGGGTGTATAATGCTGTCTTTTCCATTATGTAACCGTTCGATTTCAATAATATTTCAACAGTTACACATTGATGTCTGTTTTGTTACAATTTGATTACAAAAGCCATTATACACCACTTTAACCCATTTGTCAACACCTTTTTTCTCATTTTGCAACACTTTTGTAACATTTGTGTAACGTTACAGATGTTTTTGTAACAAAAATAAGGGGTTTTTTTATATCGACTGTATATAAGATATAATTTCCAATATATTAAATTGTATACATTTAACAAAAATAAAAAATTTTAATATTACGATAAAATTTCAATATTACAGCAAGATTACAGCAACAAAAAAAACGGCAAAGCCGTTTTTACTTGAGCCTTCCGCAGACAACCCTGTCATTGCCGCAAAGGTCTTTTATTATTTCTATTTCACAGAAGCTCTCTTTCATCAGCTCCTCGACTGCGCCGCCTTGATTATATCCTATCTCAAAAAACAGTCTGCCGCCGTTTTTAAGCAGCTTCTGCGCAATTTTGATTATACGGCGGTAAAACTTCAATCCGTCACCGCCGCCGTCAAGGGCGGAAACAGGCTCATAATCCTTCACCTCGGTTTGCAGCGTGGGGATTACCCCACTTTCGATATACGGCGGATTTGACACTATTATGTCATATTCGCCCGTTGGGATTTCCTCCATAATATCAAGCTGCAAAAGCTTTGCAGCAACTCCGTTCGCCGCAGCATTTTCTCCCGCAATGCGCAGTGCGCCGCCGCTTATATCAACAAGTGTCGGGTGTACGTTTTTGTTGTAATACGATATGCTTATTCCTATACATCCCGTACCCGTACCTATATCAAGCAGATTCGCTTCACCGCCGCCGAGCCTGTCAAGCACCGTTTCCACAAGCGTTTCCGTATCGCTCCTCGGAATCAGCGTATCCCTCGTCACCTTGAACCTAAGCGACATAAATTCCGCAAAGCCAAGTATGTACTGAAGCGGCTCTCCGCCGAGTCTGCGCCGCAGCATATCAAGTGCCGCCGTTTCCGCAGCCTCGCAAACCTCCGTTTTTGCATTTATAATAAGAAAGGCTCTGTCCGCTTTCAATGCCGCCGACACTATCTCCCGCGCCTCAAAATCGGCGTTGTCCGTGAGCTGTTCCTTTATTTTGTGTATCAATTCGGAAATTACCATTTGTCCTCGTCCTTATTTTCCGGTATGCACGGAACCATGGACGCTATCGCAACCTCAATCTGGCTGTCGTCCGGCTCACGTGTCGTCAGTCTTTGCAGCCACAGCCCCGGCTTTGAAAGCGTGCAGACGGCTTTATTCCTGCTCCTGCCCGCCCACTTGATTACCTCATACGACAGTCCCGCAACCACCGGCAGCAGCGCAAGGCGCATCAGCACACGCAGAATCACTCCCGTTTTCGGCAGCAGCGCAAACACAATTATACTTATTATCATGACAAAAAGCAGAAAGCTCGTTCCGCATCTCGGATGAAAGCGCGTGAATTTGCGTATGTTTTCGACGGTAAGCTCCTCGCCAGCCTCATAGCAGGCTATCGTCTTATGCTCCGCTCCGTGATACTCGAACACACGCTTTATCTCCTTCATCTGCGACACAAGCAGCATATATCCGAGGAATATCAACATTCTTATAATTCCCTCGCACACGCTTGTAAACGCATGAGTCGCCGTTACCGATTTTAAAAACGGTACCGCCTCGATAAGTCTTGTAATAAATGTAGGCAAAACCATAAACAAGCCTATCGACAGCACAAGCGAAATCGCAATCGATACGTATATAACTATATCCTTGATCTTATCGCCGAATTTACGCTCAAGCCATTGATCGAATTTGCTTTCCTCCTCTTCCTCATCGCCCTCAAGATCAACAAACTCCGCACTGTACATCAGAGCCTTCATGCCTATCACGAGCGAATCGAAAAAGTTCACGCAGCCTCTTACAATCGGCCACCTGCAAAACTTCGGACGTGTTTTTACTCCGTTTTCCTCAACCTTTGTTTCCACATCTCCGTCCGGCTTTCTGACCGCAACGGCAGTCTTGTACGGGCCTCTCATCATTACACCCTCCATAACCGCCTGACCGCCTATAGAGGTTATATGCTGTTCCTTGTTTTCCATTTGTATTATCTCCGTTTCTCCGCTGCACAGCGGTATATTTTTATAATCAGCATCCGCAGCACGGCACGCAGTCGCACGGTATACAGCACGGAACACACCAGCACGGACAGACATCGCACGGGCACACGTCCGGCGAGGTGTTCGTTCTCTGTGTATACGTTGTATACGTTCTGTTTCTCTGCGTTACGTTATCGTATGCGTTTCTGTATTCTATATTATTCGGCTCAAGCTCGCACGCACGCTTTAAATTCGTCACGCCTTGGTCGTACCAGCCCTTCCTCAGGCAAATCACTCCCATTAGGAAATACCACTCCGCATTTTTCTGCAAACGGTTGAGCATAGCCTCAGCCTCTGCGGTACGTCCCATATTCAGCAGCGCACGGACATTTGTATAGCTGTCCGTCCCGGAGGTATACGAATAACCTCCATGACCGTAGCCCGAATACCACGAATTACCATTCTGTCCCGTATCGGTATTTTTACCGTTTATCATATCATACGCACGGTTTATTTCCTTTGTCTTTTGGCTTGCCATATCGGCAAGAGGACTGTTCACGTACTTATCGGGGTGATATTTTTTTATAAGCTCTCTGTATGCTTTTTTGATCGTTTCTTCATCTGCGTCTCTCGGAACGCCGAGTACTTCATACGGATCCATAGCTGTTTATTCAATCCCTTCATTTTCCGGATTCTCAAGTTTTTTTAACACCGACGCCTGCTTAAGCCGCAGACTGTCGTATACAATCCTGTATATTACCTCGTAATTTCTGTACACCTTTAAAAGCTCAAAAGCCGATGCCGCATTTTCCAGGGTAAACGTAAGCGACACGCTCAGCTCCCTTGCCTTTTCCGCAGCATAACGCTTAATATCCCCACCGTCAAAGCCTGTCAGCAGCGGATTATATGCGCCGTTTTTGTAATCGTCCGACATATCGTTTACCGCATCAAGAACATATATCCACCGCCCTATATTATAGCCGAGCCACTCAAGAACACGCCGCATATCGCTGTCCTCAATAAACGACGGCGCAAACAAACGTCGCAGTATCCTCGCAAAGCAGTCCGCAGTGCGGTCAAGCTCTCCGCAGCGGCTTTTTTCCAGTGCGCTCAGCTCGTCAAGGCAGCTTTTGATATATTCGTATTCCTCGGAATACCGCCTTTTCACACGATACACTCCGACAGCAAAAACTCCCATTCCCGCCAATGCCTTCAGGCTGCGCTCATCGTGCCAATCGTCGAGCAGCTTTAAATACGACAGCAGCACGCCCATGCTTGCGCTGTAATCAACGGCTCTGTCGTTTTTTATGCAAAGACGCTTTTTGAACGGGTGCACCATGCAACGTTCCATGCGTTCGATATGCGGTCTGTCCTCAGCCGATGACAATACAAGTGCCAAAAACGCCGCATCGTAGCTCAGTCCCAGCCTCGAAAGCTGCGAGCATTTCCGTCCCATCGCCTTGCACAGTCCGCAGTAATATGCGCTGAATTTTTCAAAGCCCTCCTCACCGAGTTGTCCCTTGCAGGGAGCAATATATCCAAACATTTCATCACCCATCTTACTTTTTAATCGGGTACACTATATATAAGTATATAACCAAAACGAAAAAATTTCAATATAAATTACGCATTTCGTAAAAAAATTTATTATTTGTTCATATTTGGGCAAAATATATAATGCTCACTGAACAAATGCGATTTTCAATCGCATTTGAAAAATTATGACTATTGTCAAAATTTTTCGTGTAAAATCAGAGATTTTACACAGTTCGCATTGATAAAGTCTGCCCAAATAAATATTTTGAGAGAAAA
>JAXDRV010000030.1:0-8168 GCA_034090805.1 Clostridia bacterium | reverse complement strand
CAATTTCATCGGATAATTTAAGAGCCTCTTCCTTGAATTGCTTGTTGTAATATTTTGACATTTGTTTCACACCTTTCTGATGTTTTTATTATATCAGAATTTAGTGCGTTTGTCGACTGTACTTAAAGTATAACACTCCATATTTTACAATATTCACCTGACCCTCAAGTGAATCAAAAACAATGCTGTTTTTATAGTAACATTCCGTGAAAAACAGATATACAATGCTGTCCTCCTCGGCTGTTATTTCATTCCGGATAAAACCGGTATTGTCGGTTTCCATTTCAAACATGGTATATCTGTCTTTTTCTATCGTATACAACTCATCATTACTCGGTTTTATATCATCTGCCACAAAGATACCGTAAAGCTCGGATATGGGATTTGATTCCCACTTGTCCGGCAAAAAGCCGTCAAAGCAATTTGATGTCTGTGTGATGTATCTCGGCATAACCAAACCATCGGCGGATTTATGAAGTATCTGCCCGCTTTCAAAATGTCTTGCGCTGTTATCAATGCAAAAATTGGGGATAGGTACTCCCCTTTCGATAAATTTCCCCTCCGCCGTACAACAAATAATATCCTCATACGGCAGATTGTCCGCGGTTTTCCAATTCGTTATTTCGCAAGAATTGTCAAAGCTCCAAATCTCGCCGTATGCACGCTGATACGAATAGCGGTGACAATACATACTGCGCAGCTTTTCAAGAGAAAGACCGTTGAAGTCCTTTCCCGTATACGCTAAAACATTGCCGTTTTCGTATATCTCCGCACACAGAAACGACTTTATCCTCATTGTATAAAAGCTTGCGCAATTATAGCCCGCCACCTCAACAGACAGCTTATTTAAGCCCTCTTTGACGTTCAGCGAATACTCGTCACAGCGTATATATCCGTCACCCGCTCTTGCCGGTCCGTATCCTACAAACTCACCGTTTAAAAAGACACGATACAGTGTTGCACCTGTTATCTTCAGCCGATATTGGGCACCCTCTTTCGCATAAAAATCACATCTGAATCCGCACTGAAGATTTTTTGCAAGACGTTTGTTTTTTATCCATACAGGAACCGCTTTTTCAAAAAAAGCCATAATAGTCAGTCTCCTTAATCATAAAATTATTTTGTGGTTCATCATTATAATGTAAACTTCCTCCATTTACCTGTTTTCCATCGCACTAAATATATCCCGGACTTAAAAAGTTCATCAGCCGCAAATGCAATCCAGCATCCGACCAATCCCCATTCCAGTCGTACACCAAAAATGTATGTAAGCAAAACGCTTCCCAGCCAGCACGAACAGATTGAAACTATCATTGTCGTTTTCACATCTCCGCAAGCGCAGTATGCATTCTCAAATACATTATTCATCGCACGTCCTGCCTCGACAAATATATCAATAAGCATTATCCGACCGGCAAGCTCTATGATGAACGCATCATCGGTAAAAATCGACAGCAGCTGTTTTCTGAAAATATAAATCAAGATTGCAAGAATTAAGTTTATTGATACTGCAATTCTTAAATTCTGTGTACATAGTTCCCTTATCGATTTATAGTCTCCGACAGCCTTATATCTGCCAATCAATATTCCTCCGGCAAAACCCACGGACATACTGATTACCGGAATATAGCACAATATATTTGTGTAATAAACCTTTGAGTTAATTATAATTGTTCCGAATGTTGCAATAATCGCCGTTGTTATAGTCTGCGCAAAATTATATGATACCGAGCACATCCCTCCCGGCAGTCCTATTTTAATTATTCTTCTGAATATTGTCGGCTTGAAGCAGAATTTAAACGGGCATTTTTCGCGTGCATACATACATACTCCTACGAACAGTGCTGCCGCCTGCGCTGTTATTCTCGCAACTGCAACTCCCAAAACTCCATTGGGCATAATATCCCAACCGCTGTACAAAGCCACATAACACAGCAGCACATTAAGAACATTGTTTATTGCGCTTATACTGCACGCCTGCAGCGAATGACCTGTGCATATCAATAATGTCACAAAAAAGCTTACCAAAACGGTAACAGGCAAAAATACGGCGCACATTTTCAAATATTGCGATGCCATGTTGCATACCTCGCCCTGTAAATTCATCATTTTGGCAACTTGGTGCGACATAAAAAACAACACCGCACCCAATACCGCCGCCAGCAGAACATCAATGCAAAAAGCAGTACCTACTATTTCTCCCGCTTTCTTTCTGTCATTTCTGCCCAACTCAAAACTCAACGTAAAATTCCCGCCGGTTAGTATTATATTGAACAGTATAATAATCAGATTTAAAACCTGTAAAGCGACATTCACCGCCGACACTGCGTCCTGTGAATACCAAGCCAGCATCGCTGTACTCACGCTGCCCACAAGATAAATTGACGCACAGTCAAAAAACTTTGGCAATGCCGTTTTAATCAAATTTACGGATTCTTCTCCGGCTTCAAACGTAGATAACTCCTTATTGTATAAACGCATTATACCTTACCTCTTTTTCAGTTCATTTCTATCTCAAATAACCGTGCCATATATTTGCTTTTATCCATTTTAACGGTTAGCTTTTTCACCGAATCGGCGTATTTAAAGCTGCATTTATCATCATCGTGAGGATAAATCATCTTAACATCTGCATCTCCTCTGATATATTTAGATAAATCTATCATCACCTCATCATCGCACGCATTAACCTTCCACACCGCAAGGTACATATGTGTTTTATCTTCATTTATTAGTCCCACTGTAACATACGAACGCTTCCCCATAAGCTCCGTACCTGTCGGATATACGGCATAGGATGCGGCAATATCCTTTCTTATTGCCTTATAGCACTCAACGGCTTCTTTTGCCAATGCAAAATTCAATTCATCAAAATAATCTATTCTGCCCGAAATAAGCGGCACGCCTACCATACCGTTTATCATTGAGAATACGGTCGCTTCACCATCAAGATTTCTTTCGATAAGATAATCGGTATTTTCGCCCTCGTCAAACTCCGCATATTCTTCTTCGCTCAAGAAATAAGGATTTGCCCAATTTCCGGCTTTTTCAGGCGGCATAATTGCATTTGACGCCGCAGCTATCGATGCGTAATTATAATATAATTCCTGGTCACTCGTGCTTTGCAGATGATAATGAGATAAACTCCCGTTATCCTCCCGCATACCTCCGCTGCCGCAGTTTTCTATAATCATATCCGGGTATCTTATGTATAACTCATCGATAAAATCACATATTGCCTTATCTCTTATGCGTTCATTTTCATTATAATCCGCTGTTGCGGAGCCTACGCCTATACCGGTTGAATAGTTGTAATCATTTTTGATATACCTGACACCCATTTTATAAACCCTGTCAACTTCACCTAACAGATGCTCACGGATTTCGGGATTTGTCAGGTCAAAAAATCCCCTTTCAGCCGAAATGACCTTTCCGTTGCGCTTATACATCGTGTCCGAATTAAGCTTTGCGGCCGCCGAACCGGCTCCCGCCGCTTCAAATTCAAACCACAAGCCCGGAATCATACCGTAATCCGAAATCATCTTGATTATTCCCGCAAGTCCACCGTCACCGAAAAGGCGATCGCATGGGGTATAATCTCCCATCTGAAACGGCGTTTGATTTCTTTCTCTGTACCACCCTGCGTCAATACAAAAGACCTCACAGCCTATCTTTGCCGCCGCAGGTATCAGTCGCTTTAAGTTGTTTTCATTGGGAATACCGTAAATCGCTCCCATAAAAACATTATAGCATACGAGAGGAACACCGTTATTCCACTTCCTTTTTGATACCGCTCTCTTATATCGTGTAAGCTCTGCAACAGCCTCGTCAAAGCCTCCCCGCACTCTGCCGTATATTGCTCCGGTTGTTGTAAACTTATCACCTTTGGCGAGTTTTTTATTAAAGCCGTCAAGATGAATATCCGCACTCCCGCAGTCGAAAACTATCGTGTCTTCCCAAAATCCTATATTTATCTTCCATGAAACACCGCCCTCATGCTCCATAAAGTATGTTTCACCGTTTTCAAGATCCTCCAGTATCACAATCGGATAATACGTCCCGGTTGACCAAGAGCCTTTGCTTGATATTGTTATTTTACCCGGTCCCTGAATACCGTTTTCAAGAAAACGTATTGGATTCAGTCCGAAATCAACAAGGCTGCCCGAATACCACTGCGCCTCTGCCGACCACGCCGTTTTGCAGATGTGCAGTCTGAAACGTCTGTCATCATTCCATGGTATCAGACCCTTATACGGAACGGCAAACATTGCCGATGCCGCATTTATCAACACCTTTTCATCATCATTAAGATTTTTAACGTCATTGTGCTGACGTATTACTTCTCCGAAAATTTCATAATGCTGTACAATCTCAACTCCGGATTGTTCATTTATAATTGCTATGTCCGCACCGGTGTCGGTTTCCGTATTAATATATTTCTTATCGCCGTTTCCGAATGTCGAGGACGATGTTGTGAAAGCCACACCTTCGGTGAAAACGTGTAAATCTCCCTCAAAATTCACAATTATATTTTCTTTGCAATACTCTTCAAAAAATTTATTTGTTTTCATTGCAAATCTCCTCCCATAAAGTATTAACTTACCTACATTACTATCATTATAATGGCTGCCACGCCCAAAATCACGCCTGCCCATTGCAATCTCGTAAGCTTTTCTTTAAATATAAT
Organism: Clostridia bacterium; assembly: GCA_034090805.1. GTDB lineage: Bacteria > Bacillota > Clostridia > UBA1381 > UBA1381 > Ornithomonoglobus_A. The sequence continues at coordinate 3,481 of JAXDRV010000030.1, read as the reverse complement.
TCTTGAAAAAATCGCTGAACACAGAACCGTTCCGGCTGCATATACGGGAAAGTATAAAACCCCCGGCAGGACGGTTATTAAAATGACATTAAGCTTATTAACCACAGCCACACACAATGCCGTCGCACAGGCAAACATATAAAACCGTCTGTCTGTGCCGTCTGTTTCTTTTTTGCGGCATATCGTAAATTTAACCAACAAACCGAACACCGTCATAAACATAAACGCAAGAAATACATACTCATTCTGTCCGTGTTTCCCGTATACTGCGGCAAAAATCTTTTGTACTATCCCCACGCCTGAGGCGAAAAGCATCGAAAGCACCGCAAGAATTACTGATATTTTATTGCCCTTTTTACCGCCCAAATCCTTAAGTGATACCATAGCCAGAGCCGCAAGCATTACCGCTATACCGCAAATATTAAGTGCCGAACACGCCTCTCCGCTGTAGACAGCCGAAAATATCGTTTGTATCACAAAGCATGACGCATATATGAGCGAACAGACGGAAACGGAACCACGTTCCGCCGCCGTCATATAAAAGCTCTGCATTGCAAGAGTAAACAATCCGTATAGCAGCGCCATAATAACCACAGACGCACCGCTTATATTATGTATATTTACTCCGCTGAATGCAACAATAATCATTCCCGCAATACCCGACATAATATTTACGGTCATAAGTCCGTCAAGTGTTGAAAAGCGTTTCCCGCCCGCTTTCGGCAGAAGATTTTTTGTTACCGCTCCGGCAAGCGATACAATCAGCAGTGCATAATAAATCATAATATCAGTCCTTTTCCACCGTAATTGTTCTGCAAAGAATTGTTTTGCGCTTTACCCCATTGTCATCAGGATAGTAAAAATCGCTGTAGAAAATCATTGCAGTATTATCATCGACAGCAATTATTGTGGGATTATTGCACGAGCCGTCCCATTGATGAAAGTTGGGGTCGGTAATTTTCAAATTATGCAGTCCGCTCCTGTCACCGTCTGTCATAAGCATAACAGGCTCCGTCCATTCAATGCCCTTTCCGTCATCGCAGGCGGTGACGAACATTCCCGGCCGTGCATAGCACAAAATAACCGTTCCGCAGCCTAATTTGCACATTCTCGAAAAAATTCCCGTATGCGCAAATTTAACCGGCTTTGACCATGTCTTTCCCATATCCTCGGAACGTGACATATACATCGGATCCCATTCTCTGCCCGTGTACATCGCCCATGCACTCCTAAAGAACCAGACAATCGAGCCGTCCTCCATAAATTCAAAATCGCTGTCACTAAACCCTCCGCTTTGATAGGGATATTCATGACCGTCAGCTTCATACTCCATATGGGCAATCTGTTTGAAGCTGTGCGCATTATCATCGGAACGGAACAATTCAGCCGAATAATACGGAGAATACAGTCCCGTTTCGGGGTTTATGTGTCCCTCACCCGAAAATGAACTTATCCACACACTGCCATCAGGTGCGATTTTTATTTCACCCTTTGGGAATATCGGTTTTAAAACATTGTCGTATGTATTTGTATACACAACTCTTGTAAGACAATCCCAATCTACAGGAACATTCTCCGATACGAATTTATCACTCCCCTTGGGAAGTCTTTCCATCTGCCATTCTTTTTTTGCAAGGCTTTTGGGCAGTCTTTCCGCCTTATATGCTTTTATGACCGTTCCGTCAAGCCAATATGTCATGCCGTCAGGCAGAGGAAGTGTCCCCTCCTCCGCCTGCTTTTTAAAATCATATGCCGGAGTCTGCATACTCCAATGCGGCATGGTATAGCTGCTTAGCGAAATCCCCGATTGCGGCGGAAAATATATTCTGTCGCCGCTTGGGAGCAGTGCTCCGAAGCTTGCCGGATTTTCGGGCTTTATCTCATTCCACGTCTTTCCCCTGTCACCGCTTTCATACCAACGCTGCGGATTTCCGAATGAGCTTATATCATCATTTGAAACATGAACGGATACAATCAGTCTATCACCGGGCTTGTACGGAAGTGGGAACTGCCACGATCCCCACGGATCCTCCTCCGGACGACATCCTCTTGCTATAACACGTTCTTCACCTATTTTTAATTTCATTCATATTCACCTTATTGTTGCCTTATCATATACGCACAAAATCAATATTCACATTGGACAGGCTTATTTTTCCTATACCGTATGTATACAGCAAGCACGGTCCGCCGTCGTCTTTTACATACGCATAAGGACGCATATCAAGTCCGTCGCAAAAATCATTAAAATATTCCGTTTCCTTGACCTTGATATTAATATTATCCAACGTTATATTTCTGATATTATGTTTCTTTCCGTAGATGATAATTCCGTTTTCGCAAACTCCGCTCATATTTCTTATCGATACATCACTTATCGAACTGTTTTCATCTGCCGAACAGATAATTATCGGTTCTGCTTTTCCCCACCAGCATCCCGCAAGCAAGGCAGTTTTTATTTGGACGTTGCTCACTGCAATGTCCGATATATGAGTTTTTGTACCCGTAAAAATACAAATACCTCTGTTTGTTTCGTATACGTTTAAATTGGAAATCGACACATTCCTTGTGCTATGCCCTATTCTCACAGCGGCAGAACGCGAACGCATTAAGCAGTTACAGATTGTTATGTTCTCGTTTATACCTCCTCGGTCTGTAATGCAGGTGAGTGCGATACAGTCATCGGCACACGAAAAGCTGCAGTCGGATATAATCGCATTTTTGCATGAGGAGAGATGTATTCCGTCGTTATTCTGAATATTAAGATTATTATCAACCTCAATACCGCTTACCTTTATATCTCTTGAGCGTGAGAACGTAACTGTCCAGCAAGTGGAATTTATTATTTTTATTCCCGTTATTTTGATATTTCGGCAGCTTTCAAAAAATATCGGCTGATTTACTCTGTCCTCATTTTTCATAAGGACGCCCTCGGAACGTCTTCTTTCATCAAGAAGCTCCGGCTTATCGGTGCAGTATTCCATTCTTGTTTCGCCCTCATATGTTTTATCCGCCGAAATATCGATTATTCCGTCACCGCAAATACATATATTCTCCTGTTCTCTCGCCCACAAAAGCGATGTGGTTTCTTTCATTTCATTATGCCAAAAACCAATGTATCCGAAATCCTCTTTATCTGCGGTGCTTTTGAGGACTGCACCGTTTTCAAGGTAAAGCGTAACGTTCGAGAGCAGCTGTATACTCCCGGTATAAAACACGCCGCTCGGAATTACCACCGTTCCGCCGCCGGATTTACCGCATTCATCAACCACCTTTTGAACGGCAGCAGTATTTACCGTTCCCTCTCCGCTTTTTGCACCGAAATCGGTAATTATAAATTTTTTCATATCCATTTCCAAATATACCGCCCCGAACGATATACGTTCGGGGCGACACCCTTTCTTATTTTATTCCTGTACTGTGGTGAATACCTCGTTACAGAACGGGATTATTCCGTCTGTCAGTGATTTCCAAAGATAAG
>JAXDRV010000029.1:0-6109 GCA_034090805.1 Clostridia bacterium | reverse complement strand
TTTGTTCTCAAAATATTTATTTTAGCAGACTTTATCAATGCGAACTGTGTAAAATCCCTGATTTTACACGAAAAATTTTGACAATAGTCATAATTTTTCCAAATGCGATTGAAAATCGCATTTGTTCAGTGAGCATTATATATACGGTTTTGTTACGCTCAGCGGCTCTGAGCCTAACGAGCGTAACAGCTCCATTCCCGCAGCGCGTGCGTCGGTAACCGCTGTTTTGACTGCTGACGCACCGCCGGTGAAAATTGATATTATTTCGTTTGAGTGGCTTGTTCCGTCTGATGGGCGGAGCGTTTTAAGAAGCTTTATATCCGCCGCTTTCATTGCAATATCCGAAATCACCATGCCTATCGGAGCGGGCGAGGCGCACACAAAGCCGAACGGCTCTCCTACAGGAACTCCGAAAGCGAGATTGAGTGCGGTGTGAGCACGGGCACTGTATTGAAATTCCATATGTCCCGCCTCCGAAATATATATTTCTCCTGCGTATATGTCTATGTATTTTAAAGCGTTTTCAACACATTTTCTTGCGTCTGCCGCAGTGTCGCTGCCGAAAACTATATAATTTCCGTGACCGCCCCAGCCTTTGGTGTCCCGCGGAATCTCTATCGATATAATTTCTGAGGACGAGGTCTTAAGGGCATCGTCAACAGCCTGTATCTGAGCACCCGCACCTGTTCTTGAACCGATAAGTCCTATCGAACAAAACCGCTCCGGAATGTTAAGGCTGCGCTTTAATTCTTCGTTCACATTGGGTATTGTAAGCCCTATACTGTCGCATACTCCCGTGCCGACAAACTGCGGCAGAGAGCATTTTCCAAATAAATTTTCCATTTGTATGTAAAAACCTTTCATTTTTTGTGAAATTTATGCTGTAAATACTTGAAAAATCGTTTTAAATGTGATATTATAATGTAGATGTACTGACTGCGAGGATTTTTCCGAGCAAGAAGCTCATGCCTTGGTATACTGAACCTTGGAGCTGACACCCTTAATTCTGCCGAGTTGCCCGGATACGGCGCTGATAACGTCGTTCGGTGCGTCAATAACAACGCTTATTATCGCAACGCCCCGGCTTCTGTACGGAAGTCCCATGCGTCCGACGATATAATCGTTATATTCGTGCAGTATTTCGTTTATTTTATCGGTGGAGTTTAAATCCTCCACGATAATACCGATAAGGGCAATTCTTGTTTCCATTTACACACCTCGCATATGTATTTATTAATATTGTAAACCAAATTAAAATAAATGTCAAGTGGGAGGACAAAAAAATGTATAATCCAAAATCATCTGCGGCAGAGGAATTTATAAATCACGAGGAAATTCTCGAAACCCTCAGCTTTGCGGAAAAGAACAAGAATAACACGGCTTTTGCAAGGGAAATACTAAACAAGGCAAGAGCCTGCAAGGGAATAACTCATCGTGAAGCGGCTGTGCTGCTTGATTGCGACGATCCTGAAATAAACGAAGAGTTGTATGCCCTTGCACGTGAAATAAAACAAAAAATTTACGGCAACAGAATAGTTATGTTTGCACCACTGTATCTTTCCAATTATTGTATAAACAGCTGCGTATACTGTCCTTACCATGTAAAAAACAAATCTATTCCTCGTAAAAAGCTTACGCAGGAGCAGGTGAAAGAAGAGACGATAGCTCTTCAGGATATGGGGCATAAACGTCTTGCGCTTGAGGCGGGAGAGGACCCGGTAAACAATCCGATTGAATATATTCTTGAGTGCATCAAGACGATATATTCGATTAAGCATAAAAACGGAGCAATACGCCGAGTGAATGTAAATATCGCCGCAACTACGGTTGAAAATTACAGACGCTTAAAAGAAGCGGGGATAGGTACGTATATTCTGTTCCAGGAAACATACCATAAGGAGCATTACGAAAAGCTGCATCCCGCAGGCCCCAAGCACGATTACTGCTACCATACCGAGGCGATGGACAGAGCCATGGAGGGCGGCATAGACGATGTGGGACTGGGAGTTCTGTTTGGTCTTGATACTCACCGCTACGAGCTTGTCGGACTGCTTATGCACGCAGAGCATCTTGAAGCAAAATTCGGAGTAGGTCCGCACACCGTAAGCGTGCCGAGAATCTGCCCGGCAGATGATATTGATGTAAATGATTTTTCTAATGCAGTACCCGATGCGGTATGGCAGAAGATCGTTGCAATAATAAGAATTGCCGTTCCGTATACAGGAATGATAGTTTCAACAAGAGAAAGTGAGAAAAACCGCAAAAAGGCTCTTGAGCTGGGCATTTCTCAGATAAGCGGAGCATCGAGAACAAGCGTTGGCGGCTATGCCGAGGACGAACCGGAGGAAGAAAACACCTCACAGTTTGACCGCAGTGATACGAGAACACTTGATGAGGTAGTCAACTGGCTTATGGAACTGGGATACATTCCGAGCTTTTGCACCGCCTGCTACCGTGAGGGGAGAACAGGAGACAGGTTTATGTCACTTGCAAAGACCGGGGCAATACAAAATTGCTGTCAGCCGAACGCTCTTATGACGCTTAAGGAATATCTGACGGACTATGCGTCCGAAAAGACGAAAGCGAACGGAGAAAAGCTGATTGCGGCGGAGCTTAACAATATTCCCAACGATAACGTAAGACGTCTTGCGGAGGAATACATAAGGGATATTGAAGGCGGACGGCGTGATTTCAGATTTTAATTTTTTGATGCCGCTTTGCGGCGGGAACGGAGATTATAATGACCGAGCTTGAACAGAAAATCGAGGAGGCAAAAAAGCTTCTTAACGATAATGATTATGTTGTTATTCCGATTGCTAAAGGGCAGATGTGCCTGTGCGACGGATGTACCGAGGATGAGATGTACTGCCGATATAATGCAATCGGATACACCTGTACAAATTTGATTTGCCTTAACGATTACATAAAGGAACAAACAAATTATAAAGAAATAATAGCAAATATAGAATAATATTTGAAAGGAAGCGTGGTCGCAGATATGATAACAAGCAAACAGCGTGCGTGGCTGCGCCGTGAGGGACACGTGCTTGAGCCGATTTTCAGAATAGGCAAGGAGGGCGTTACCGATGCGGTGCTGAAGGCGCTTGAGGAGGCTCTCGAAAAGCGTGAGCTTATAAAGATAAAAATCCTTGAAACGGCTTTGCTCGATACGAAGGAAACGTGCGGCGAGGTGGCGGATAAGCTTGGCGCAGAGCCTGTTCAGGCAATAGGCAGCATATTCATTATTTATCGAAAAGCTCATGAGGAAAAGCACCGCAGAATAGAGCTGCCGAAAAAATGAAGATCGGAATAATGGGCGGGACCTTTAATCCTATCCACAATGCGCATTTGATTATCGCACGATATGCAATGGAGCAATACTCTCTTGATAAGGTGATATTCATGACAGGCGGCAATCCCCCGCATAAAAGCGGAGTTCTCGACAAGCATATGCGGCATAAAATGACTGCGCTTGCGGCAGGCGATGAATTTGAAATAAGCTCATATGAGGTTGATAAAGAGGAATATTCGTATACGGTGCATACGCTTGAGCATTTTGCGAGTTCTTCGGACAGGCTGTTCTTTATTATAGGCGAGGATTCTCTTGAGGATATAGGGAAATGGTACAAGCCGGAAAGAATCCTTGAGCTGTGCACTCTTTTGGTGTTTCCGAGAAAATCAAAAGAAAGCCTTGACGCTGCAATCGGTGAAACAAGAGGTCGTTTCGGCGGGGAAATACTTCCGATTGTCGCTCCAATTTTCGGCTTGTCATCTTCGGAAATTCGCAGGCGTATACATGAGGGGAAGAGTGTAAAGCATATGCTTCCCGACAGTGTGCTTGATTTTATAATAGAAAATAACTTGTATAAATAGGTGATATTTTTTGAAGAATATAGTTGATGAAGCTTTTATAAAAAAGCTCAAGGCAGCCTTGCCCGAAAAACGCTTCAAGCATTGTAAGGGAGTGCGTGACACGGCAGTTATGCTTGCCGAAAAATTCGGCGCAGACGCTGAAAAGGCGTATATTGCCGGTATGTTCCACGACTGCGCAAAGGGTATGAAAATATCCGAGCAGCTTGAAAAATGCAGAGAATACAAGCTTGAGCTTGATGATATTACGCTTTCCTGTCCGCCTGTTATTCATGCTCCTCTCGGTGCGGAAACGGCAAGGCGGGAATATGGGATTTGCGATGAGGAAATACTCAATGCGATACGCCGTCATACGGTAGGCGGACACGGCATGACGCTTCTTGATAAGATAATATATACTGCTGATATGATAGAGCCGGGGCGTGATTTTGACGGTGTTGACAAGCTGAGAAGATCAGCTCAAAATGATATAAACGAGGCATTTTTTCTATGTGTCAGGCAGTCGCTGCTGTTTAATATAAAAGCAAACAAGCCGATTCACCCCGACACGCTTGTCAGTTATAATGAATGTATTTTATAATTACACAATAAAACAATCATAGAAAGGAGTCATGGTCATAAATATGAATAATGCGGAAAAGACTGTGAATGAAAAGGTTGAAATCATAAAAAAGGCGCTTGATGATAAAAAAGCAACCAATATTGAGGTGCTTGACGTCAAGGAACAGACATCGCTCGGAGATTATTTTATCGTAGCGTCTTGTCAGTCTAATGTCCAGGTAAGAGCCTGTGTTGACGAGGTTGAGGAAAAGATGGACGAGGCAGGCTGCCCTGTCAGCCATAAGGAGGGCTACAGAGGCGGCTCGTGGATTCTGATGGATTACGGTGATGTTATAGTTCACGTAATGCAGCAGGAAACACGTGAGTTTTATGCAATAGAGAGATTGTGGGATAACGTATAAGAGGAATATAAAAAGGAGAGCAACCAAAGTGAATAAAGTGGACTTAAACGAAGTGCTTAAAAAATTTGAAGTCAACTCAAGGATACGACAGTACGGCAACGGGCACATAAACGATACCTATAAAACCGAAAAATCACAGTATATTTTGCAGAGAATTAATACAGATGTGTTTAAAAATCCCGCTGAGGTTATGGAAAACATCACAAATGTAACCGATTTTCTGCGCAAAAAAATAATCAACAGCCACGGTGATCCGGAGCGTGAAACGCTGACTGTTCTGAAAGCATTTGACGGAAAAAGCTTTTATGAGCATGATAAGGACAATGTATTCAGGCTTTACAAATTTATTGCCGACACAAAGACGGTTGAGAATGATAAGACCTTGACCGATTTGTACAATGCCGGTAAGGGCTTTGGCAAATTCCAGCGTATGCTTGATGATTTCCCGGTTAATGTTCTGCATGAAACGATACGTGACTTCCATGACACTCCCAAAAGAGTGGAACACCTGAAAACAGCAATAAGCGAGGATAGAGCCGGACGAGCTGTCGAGGTGCAAAAAGAAATAGAATTTGCGCTTGAAAACGCATCCTTTGCCGATGTAGTCGTAAACGGGATACAGGATCACTCAATTCCTCTGCGTGTTACTCATAATGATACAAAAATAAACAATATTCTTTTTGATAAAACAAGCGGCGAGGCTGTATGCGTAATAGACCTTGATACCGTTATGCCCGGAAGTATGCTTTATGATTTCGGCGATGCGCTCAGAATGGGCGGTTCTACTGCCGCCGAGGACGAAACAGAGCTTGATAAGGTGCATTTTGATAAGGAATGCTTTAAAGCCTTTGCAAAAGGATATATAGGTGAGGTCAGAGATGTTATAACACAAAAGGAAACAGATTTGCTTGCATTCAGCGCAAAGCTTCTTACATATGAATGCGGTATAAGATTTTTGACCGATTACTTGAACGGAGATACATATTTTAAAATACATCGTGAACACCACAATCTTGACCGTGCAAGAAATCAGTTCAAGCTTGTTTCGGAATTAAACGTGATTGAACCTGAGCTGAACGAAATTGTTTATGACTTGACAAGATAGTACGGATAAACAAAAAGGGCATATGCCCTTTTTATTTAATGACTGCTGAACAATTATGAAACGCAGCCGCATAGCGGCTTAAAAGCGTTTCATAATTGTTCAGGTGCAAGGTTTTTTCATAAATATGAAAAAATCCTTGCACCCCAAATAAATATTTTGTTCTCAAAATATT
>JAXDRV010000028.1:0-2072 GCA_034090805.1 Clostridia bacterium | reverse complement strand
ATGGGTGGCTTTGGATTTAATAAATCCGCCTTGCGTTTGTTACGCCACCCTGATAATGTGTAGTACGCCAATCCGAGTTGAGCAGCTGCTTTCTTAACACCAATTTCATCGGATAATTTAAGAGCCTCTTCCTTGAATTGCTTGTTGTAATATTTTGACATTTATTTCACACCTTTCTGATGTTTTTATTATATCAGAATTTAGTGCGTTTGTCGACTGTACTTAAAGTATAACACTCCACCTCGAAAAATAATGCACCTTTTTCGTTTGTTTTTTAGGTCAAAAGCGGTGCGCTTATCTCGTCTTTTCAACAACACTTTTTTACAAGAAAAAATAATAATGCAAATCGTTGAAATATATTTGAAGCTATTGACAAATTAATAAGATATGGTATAATTAATTTATCAATAAATAAATTATAAAAAGGGAGGTGCTTTATGAGAAGCCCGGAATACAGAGAAGAAAAAAAGAAAGAAATAATGGAAAAATGCTATGAATGTTACTGTGAAAACGGTCTTCGTGACACAGGCATAAAGGAACTCGGAAAATACTGTGGTATGACAAGTGCAAACCTTTATGCATATTTTGACAATGTGGATGACCTTATCGTGCAGTCCACCGAATACTGTATGTCAAAGGTTGAAGATGAGTTTATGGCGCTTGCGCCTGAAAATCCACAGGATATTTTGCGTTTTATCAATGAAATTCCGTACTGGACGGCAAAAAATCACGGAAAAAAATATCGGCTTATGTATCAGGTTTATACCTATCCAAAGTATATAGAACACGGTAAGAAGTTTTTTGATGGGGTGAGCGAGCGTTATACCGAATATGCGCGGCAGCTTTCACCAAAGCTCGGCATATCTTGCGATATTCTTTTGGGGTTTATATTTATATTTGTCCGTGCGGCGGTTCACTATGCAATGTTTGAAGATGAGTATTATCTGAAAATGCAAATGAAGGCTCTTAAAATATCAATGTTTTCGATTTTGAAACATAATAAAAAGGAGGATTGAAAAAATGAAGATTAAAAGAATTTTAAGTGTTTTGATTATGGCTTGCATGCTCTTGTCGCTCGTTCCCACGTTTTCGGTTTCGGCTGCCGAAACTGTGGAGTGGGAATACACAGTCGGGGTTGGAATCAGCCAAATCAAAGATGCGGAGTGCAAAAAGACAAATGCAATCACGGTAAAACTGAAGTTTACCGACAATTCGGAAGAAACCAAATTTCTTGAAAACACCGCCAGCAAAAACAGTCCGGCAACAGCAAAGTTTAAAACATCAAGAGCTCCGTGGACAGTAAACGGCGTTGAACTTTCAAACTCAACAAAGGATAGTCTTTGGATGTACACAATATGGATAAAGGTATCGAGAGTGGGAAGCAGTGCGAAAGCGGAATATGTGCTTTTGCATTATACCGATGATCCGAAAAACACCTCGAGCGGTAAACCGATAGATCAGGATGACAACGGACCTGCGAGCTACTCTGTTTCGTTTGATGCAAAAAGACAGGTTTTGGGTACCGATAATTTCAAGGATGCGCTTAATAAAATGTACATCCTCAATCCTCTCGCAGAAAGCGGAACCATAGAAGCCGAATGGAGCGGAAAAATAAAGGATACATATGTTTCGTTTTTCGGCGGCAATGCGCATGACTGCATGAGCTTAAGCGATGCGCCCACGATGAAGGTAAACGTTACCGGCTTGAAAGAGGACGGCTCTCATGTTACAAAAGACGTTCTTGAGCAAAACGGAGTTAGATTTCTTGATAAGAATATGGGATATAATATAGACAGAGAGAAGCTCCTTGGATATATGAACGAAAACAATATGGGAGAGATCCAACTCAGATTTACACTTGAGTTCCCTGAAGGAAGTACAAAGGAAACAAGAACGTTTAGTGCAACCACAACAATAAGACGCAGAGCCTTTTGTGTTGACGGCGTGTCCTACAGCCGCAATTGCAGAACCGTAGATTCGGATAACAAGTATTATACTAATAATTCCGGCAGCACCGTAACAGCAACCGTGAATATTAAATCGACGGGTCAGTTTGCGCAATACGCATATCA
>JAXDRV010000027.1:0-9097 GCA_034090805.1 Clostridia bacterium | reverse complement strand
ATCCTTGAACCACTTTAACCCATCTTCGCACGCTCCGTGATTTTTTAACAAATCATATGTAATAAACATCTTCCCTTACCTCCAATAAATAACCTCATCAGCCGGGCGCAGCTCCTCGCCCCATGCTTTTATCACGTCCATGTCCCAGCCACCGGAGCAGCAGGTCGCTCCGCTGCGCTTTCGCAGCAGTCTACCGAATATTGCTGCCAAAAAGCAGCGTTTTTTCTTTTTCATGTTCATAGCTCCTTTCTTTATTTGCCCTCGCAGGCACACGTGAAACGCCCGTTTTATAACAAAAGGTATTAGTTTCAAAATACAGCAAAATAAAATGATGAGGTGGTTTCGGGCGGCTCGTGTCTGCCTGCGGTGGGCTTGTCCTTTATCACAGGGTTAAACCCTGTTTTTTTCTGCCTCTTCTTTTTCTTTCCGTATGCGACGCAAATACCCTTTATACAGTATTTCGCCTACTCTCTGCATTAATTTTTCATGTTCCTCAGGCGGAGGATTGGGATTTCCAACCATTCTGACCTTACCCGTTCCGAATTGCTTCTCCTGCACAATTCTATCTTCTGTAAGCTCTATTAATGTCCAACCTTCATATAATTGCATATTAGCACCTCCTTGTTCATTCTATGATATAAATAATTTGTCCTAAAACTTATTAATCAAATTATATTACTTCCTCAAACTCCTCCCTCTCACGCTGTTTTGTTTTTTCCTTGCATTTTTTCTCACACTGTGTTATAATCACCTCAAAGGAGTTGATTATTATGCAATATCTCATCAAAAATTTCCGTGACTTATATAACTGCACACCCGAAATGGATTGTACATACCAAAAACCTGCGCAATGTCCGCATTGCGGGTTGGGCTGCGACCCCATAATACTTCACAATCACTATGTTAAGCCTTTAAAGTATCAATCACAGTGCTTTGTTTTTTTAATATTTCAATGCACCGCTTGTAAAAAACTTTTCACTGCTACATATAAAGTCGAAGACGGACACTCATGTATTTGCTGCATGACCCCGGACAGACCATCTATATTTTCTGATGAATATATCAAGAAAATATCGCCGCGCTTTATTGAGGTATATAACCAAGCACTTCGAGCAAAAGATAACCGCGATTTTGATTTAGCGTCAATTGGCTTTCGTGCTGCACTCGAAATATTAGTCAAGGATTACGCAATGGAAGAATTACATCAACCCGCTGAAAAAGTAATTTATAAAAATCTCCACGACGCTATTTCTGCTTATCTCCCGGAAAACGGCTTAATCAACACCGCTGACGTTGTGCGAATTTTAGGAAACGATCACGCTCATTATGTGCGGAAATATCCATCACTTGATTTTGAGCTTTTACAGAATTATATGGATATTTTTATCAGTCTTATCAGAACTAAATTGCTTATCGCTCATCCGCCGGTATCTCGCTCAACGAAGGCTTAAAATTAAGCTCTTGCATCATATAGGCTAAGTCATTCACCAATGCCTTAGCCTTATCTATTGTTTCGACCAATTCATTAGCCTTTCGTATAGCCTGCTCAAATTGCTCCGTATCTAATGTTACAGATAATTTAGTTTCTCTTGACATCTCTTCCACCTCCCTCTCACGTCATGTCTTTTCTCTCCATAATAGGCAGTATTCCGTCTTGCTTAAGCAGATCATATATAAAAAGCCTGCCTTTCTGATTCCAGTATGTATGAGGACGAGTATGCGTTTTACCGTCCTTACCATTGTAGGGATGTGTTTTAGTACTTGTGTAGCCCTGCTCAGCATATTTCTGATACAACAACCATATTCCTCCTTGTTTAAACTGCACGCCCTTTTCATGCAAGTGCTTATTGAGCCAATTTGCGGTTTTGCCGTAGTCCTTCGCTATCTCCGACACCGAGAGCAAATCCGGACAGTTCAGAACAAGATCATAATAACTCGCCTTAGGCTTAAGCTCTGCTATCTGCTGTTCTTGTATGCTGATAGTCGTTCCCAGGCTGTCAATTTTCGCATTCGCAAGCTTCAAGGCTCTTGCCAAAACAGCCTCAGGTGAATTCCACTGCTTTTCAAGCTCAATAAAGTACGCACGCGCCTGTTTGCCTTTTTCGTTACGTTGCAGCATACAAAGCTCTTTTGCCATTTCGATTGTAAGAGCATGGTCTTCAAGGTGTCTCTTAACTTCGCGATGTCCTTCCATGCGAACTTGCTCAAAAATGAGCGGGTTGAAATCAATGCCTGTCGAAAAGCCATATTCGCACATTCGCGGAAACCAATCTTTATATGCTGTTTTTACTTCCAAAAGCGCATGAAGTTCTCTTCCTGACACTGTTGGAGTATCGTTGTTATCATAGTTTACTCTGATTAATTCATTCATAATATCAGTCCCTTTCTTGCATTTTGTTATAATTTATAAAAACATAAATCGAAATATTTTATTTATAAATTATTTCAAACGAAACATTTAATTTAAAAAAATATCATAGTCCCAATTATACTCCAGCACTATTTTTGTTGCTTCACTCAGAAAAAAATCTGACTGGCCATTAATTTTTTGTAACACTGATGTAGTGCTGAGATTAAGTAGCTTTGCTAAATCATCTGTTATAATATTGCGTTCACGCATTTTACCTTTTAATTTCATATATGGATTATGCTTTAACGTTTCCAATTTGATAATACTCCCTTCCGTGAAAATTAATTTAATTATTTAGTTTTGTAACTTTTATTAATAATATAGCACAATTTCGTTTCGTTGTCAATAACTTTTATAAAAATAATTATTTTTTTCATAACTTTTTTTATTTTATGCTTGCAATTTGTTTATAAATATGATAATATAATTGCATAAGGAGATGGTTTTATGTTTTCAGAAAATTTAAAAATAGCAAGAAAAAGAAAAGATTATACATTAGAACAGTTAGCTAAAGAATACAATCATCGTTTTGGCGGTGGTATGAGTAAAGGTACTCTTTCCAAGTATGAAAACGGTAAGCAAGAGCCGATGATAACCGTTGTTATTAATTTAGCCGACTTATTGGGTGTTTCTGTTGATTTTCTTGTTAATACAGTATCCGATAATACGAATAAGTTGATTGCTAATGAGTTAGGCTTGAGTGAACAAAGTATCGATTTTATAAAATCATTAGACGGCGGCACTGAAGTCAGGGCATTAAATTATCTTTTGGAAAACGACGAGTTTAAAAATTTATTATACTTAATTAATGAATATAAAATGAATTTTCAGAATAGTGAAACGGCCAAAAGGGCATTTAACGAATTTAATCAGCACTTAAGCAGTTATCAGAAAGATTTTTATGGCATAGAGAACGCTCAAGACTATGAGTATATTACATTTAACTCGTTAGTACGAAAATTTGAAAATATTATTGACAGATTAAAGGAAATTTGAGCCTTTGACTTATTCTGTATAAAACAATTTAAATTGAAAAATGATTAAAAGACCAGAAAGGAATATACATATCATGAAAAAACGCCCCCAAATAGCTGTCATATCGGCTGCATTTATTATTACTGCATTATTGGTTGCTATAATAAGTCTATCAATAAATCCGTTAAAAATAAGCCGACGAATAGATAATTTAAACAACATATCTTTTGAGTCGTTTAAAGAACTAACATTAATTAAGCAAGACTATAACAAATTACTTAGCATACAAAAAATATTAGTGCGAAACTACGATACTTGGGAGCGAGCTAATATGGAATATCAAAAATTATTGGACGAACGCACCAAACAAATTAAAAGTTGGGCTAATGTTACTCATATGCCGATAGCTACAGATATATCAATAAACTATCAAAAAATCTCAAAAAGGAACAACGTTGATTATTTTATTGTAAATTTAACTAATAAAAACAATGAAGCAAAAACTGATTTTCAATTAGTTGTTCAAACATATGATGAGACATGGACCATAACTAACAATAAATATTCCGACAAAGTTGATTTTTCCCCTCATCAAACAAGAACTTTTGAGTTTGCATTAGATTCAAAAAAAGTAGATGCAGTTAAATTGGCTTACTACAGTGAAATACAGCAAGACGAAACAGTCACCTTTGATTTTGGAGAACAGGAGATTTTACAAATAGAAAAAGATTAATCGCCTCTCTAAGAACCTAAGAAAATGACTACAAAGTAAAAACAACCCTCGCCGTGCTACCAACACAGCGAGGGCAAAGAAAGGACTGATAATAATGCCAACGTTATCCATTTTTTACGGAATAATAATAAGAATGCTTGCTGAACAAGGTGTAAATCACAATACGCCGCATATTCATGCAAAATACAACGATTATGAAGTGTCGGTTGCTTTTGACGGCACAGTATTAGGCGGCGATTTCCCACCTAAACAAATGAAATTATTACAAGCATGGATTGCCATTCATGAAGATGATTTAAGAGCAAATTGGGAAACATTGAACGAAAGTGGCACATTTTTCAAAATAGAACCGCTTAGATAGGAGGTTAATATGCTACAGCCTAACATTATAAGTGTTCAAGCACTCGAAGATTATCGACTGCTATTACAATACGAAAACAATGAATTACGCATTTTTGACATGAAGCCTTATCTGCATTTACCATTCTATAAACCGCTGACAGATATAAGCATATTCAAGACAGTCCGTCCGGTTGATGACGGTTGGACTATTGAATGGATAAACGGCTGTGATTTTCCGCCCGAGGATTTGTATAATAAAAGTGTCCTCACAGCAGCATAGCAAACGATTATATTCAAACATATCGTATATATTAAAATTAAAAGGAGATGAACCAAACCATATGTTTACAAGCTTCAAAGACAGCGTGGCAATATATCTCCGTAAATCAAGAATGGACCCGGAAAGCGAGAGTGTTGACGAAACTCTCGCCCGCCATGCCGATACACTTATGAAAACAGCCGCAAGCCTTGAGCTTAACGTGGTTAAAATCTATAAGGAGGTAGTTTCCGGAGACGGTCTTTTTACCCGTCCTCAAATGCTCCGTCTGCTTCATGACGTTGAGGAAGATATGTATTCCGCCGTTTTGTGTGTTGAGATTGACCGTCTCGGTCGTTCATCGCAAAAAGACGGCGGTATTATTCTCGAAACATTTCAAGAGCATAATGTCTTTATTGTCACTCCAAACAAAACCTATGACCTTAACAATGAATTTGACGAGCAATCAGTCGAAATGCAGTCGTTTATAGCACGGCAGGAGCTTAAGGCAATTAAGCGCCGCCTCCGCAAGGGTGCGGAAAAAACCGTTGAACAGGGCGGACACATCACAGAGCCGCCTTACGGTTACAGACGTGTCTATATTGACAAACATCCCACGCTTGAAATATGCGATGAAGAAGCGGATGTAATACGCATGATTTTTGATATGTACGTTAATCAAGGCATGGGCGGACAGCTTATTGCAGACCGCCTGAACGAAATGGGTTTAAGTCCCCGAAAAAACGATCACTTCACCCGAAGCACAGTGCAATGGTATCTTCAAAACCCGATTTATATCGGTAAAATAGTATGGAACAAACGCCGCCATGTAAAAAAGAAATTCCCCACAGACAAGCACCGCTCAGTCATCAATCCCACCGATAAATGGATAGTAACAAACGGAATGCACCAACCTATCATTTCAAACGAATTGTTTGACAGAGCGCAGGAAATAAGAACACAGCGTGCGCACCCGCCGTCATATACCGGAGAAATAAAAAATCCCTTTGCCGGGCTGATATACTGTAAAAACTGCGGTGCGGCAATGCAGAGACAATTCTCTTCTCAAAAAGGCGAGCGTCTTTTGTGTGTGTCAAAAGGATGTATGCGCAGTATGCGTATGGAATTTGTGGAGCAGCGTGTAATTAATACGCTGAAAACCGTCCTCGAAAATTGCCTCACACCGATTTCCTCCGAAAACCGTTCCGAAGACGTCCGGCATATCGAAGCATTAAAAAAATCAATGCAAAAACTCGAACGGGAAATAACAACCATGCAAAAGCAAAAAGCCTCACTGCATGATTTTCTCGAAAGAGGTGTGTATGATATAGCCACATTTCTTGAAAGAAGCAATATCCTTGCCGAAAGACTTGCCGATGCAGAGGATCACCTCCGCCAACAGCGTGAGGAGCTGTCGGAAACGGAAGATATACCGCCCATAACGGAAGCCGTCCCCATTCTCAGCCGCCTTGTACATGAATACGATACATTAAGCTCCGCAGAGAAAAACATAATGTATAAGCAGCTTATCAAGCGTATAATATACAACCGAACCCCGGAGCATAAACGAAACGATTTCGATATAGAAATACAGTGGAACTTTAAAGTCTAATTCAAAGTTCCACGCATTCCCGAACTAATTGTATCTATCTTTCACGGTGTTATTCTCTGCAGCTGTCGTACACCTTGTCAGTATGTATGCACACCGCCTCACGGAAGTTTGTTCCGCATTCCGGACGACCCTCATTTCTTCTTTCTCTTTCCATTTTTGATGCTCCTTTCTATACTTTGCACGGAATTTCCATTCCATGCTATAGAATATGCTCATCGCACACGGACTGTGAAAAAATATTTATCTTACTCCGTTCATTCCGAGCAGCTTATTCATCTTGTTTGAATGAGCGTGACATATCGCTATCGCAAGCGCATCGGCGGCATCATCGGGCTTTGGTATGGCATTTAATCCGAGCAGCGTTTTCACCATTTGCTGCACCTGTTTTTTATCCGCTCTGCCGTAGCCCGTCACGGACTGCTTGACCTGGAGCGGCGTATACTCGCATATGGGAATATTTGCATTCGCAACGGCAACGAGTATGACTCCTCTTGCCTGGGCAACGTTTATTGCGGTTTTTTGATTCGAATTGAAAAACAGCTCCTCTATCGCAACCGCGTCCGGGTCGTATTTTATAAGGTAGCTTGTCATCTCTGTATATATACGCTTAAGCCGTTCAACCGTCGGCATTCCCGCAGGCGTGGTGATTGCATTATATTCAAGAGTTCTGAATTTATTCCCTTTATATTCAATCACGCCCACACCCACAATCGCATAGCCGGGGTCTATTCCTATTATTATCATATCTGTCTCCGTTTCAAATTTCTTGTATATATTCATTATATCACAAAAAATCGTCTTTGAATATCAGCATAATTCATAAAAAACCAACATATGAATATGAAATTTATCCATTTTTACTATTGCATAATATAACAAAATGATGTATAATATTATGAAAGTGAAATATCACGCATATAATTATTAGGAGGTTTTTGCCATGGCAAAGGAAAAAGTTGTTTTAGCCTACAGCGGCGGGCTTGATACGTCAATTATTATTCCCTGGTTAAAGGAAAATTACGATTATGATGTTATTGCGGTATGCGGTGACGTCGGTCAGGGAAAGGAAACAGACGGGCTTGAGGAAAGAGCAAAGAAGTCCGGTGCTTCAAAGCTGTACATTGAGGATTTAAGAGATGAATACGTTAAGGATTATATATTCCCCACGCTTAAGGCGGGTGCGGTTTACGAGGGCAAATATCTTCTCGGTACATCTCACGCAAGACCGATAATCGCAAAAAGACTTGTCGAAATAGCACACAAAGAGGGCGCAGTTGCAATCTGCCACGGAGCAACCGGCAAGGGCAACGACCAGGTTCGTTTTGAGCTTGGGATAAAGGCTCTCGATCCTTCTCTTAAAATAATCGCTCCCTGGAGAATCTGGGACATCAAATCACGTGAGGACGCTGTTGATTACGCTGAGGCGCACAACATCGAGGTTCCTGTAACAAAGAAGGATCTTTATTCAAGAGACCGCAACATCTGGCACATCAGCCACGAGGGTATGGATCTTGAGGATCCCGCAAACGAGCCGCAGCTCGATTCGCTGCTCAAGCTCGGCGTATCCCCCGAAAAAGCTCCCGATGAGCCGAAATACATAACAATAGGCTTTGAAAAGGGCGAGCCTGTTTCCGTTGACGGAGAAAAGCTTGACCCCAGACCGCTTGTTGAAAAGCTCAACAAAATCGGCGGCCAGTACGGCGTCGGAATTGCGGATATAGTTGAGGATAGACTTGTAGGAATGAAATCGAGAGGCGTATACGAAACTCCGGGCGGTACTATTCTGTACACTGCCATTCAGGAGCTTGAATATCTCTGCCTTGACCGTGACACTCAGGCATTTAAGCGTCAGTCGGCAATTAAATTTGCAGAGCTTGTGTATGACGGAAAATGGTTCACACCGCTTAGAGAGTCAATGTCAGCTATGTTTGACGTGATGGACGAAACAGTTACCGGTGAAGTAAGACTTAAGCTCTACAAAGGTTCCGTAACTCCCGCAGGAGCAAAGTCACCTTATTCACTTTACAACGAGGACATTGCTTCATTTGGCGACAGCCACGAGCTTTACAGCCACAAGGACAGCGAAGGCTTTATAAACCTCTTCGGTCTGCCTCTCAAGGTTCGTGCAATGATGAAGAAAAAGAATAACCTGTAAGCAGTTTAGACGTATTATTGCATTGAGTACTGACGTACTTAGTGAGACAACCCCGGATTTTGTGTAAAGTCTTTACATAAAATCCGGGGTTGTTCGCCCCCGGAAGATTGCTTTGAATTTCAATATCCTCAGCATCTATTCTTGCACCGTAATAACTGTTTAATAAATCCTTTTGTCTTGATATTTCAATTATATAACTCATTTCATCGTTAAACATATGAAATTTATTGTCTTTTAACTCTATTGCCATAACAATCCTTCGTTTTTTGATAAATATATCGAGCCTATCAGCAATTGAGTGCTCAGCATATTCCCCCTTTTGTTGTTTTATCTCAGCTATATTGACTTAAAAATCCCATAAGACGCTTTGCTATAATCTCTGTACCCGCGTCATTCGGATGAAGTCCGTCCGGCATATACATTTCCCGTATAATGTCAATCTCGGGCTGAATACCGCTGGTCTTACATAAAACTCGCCCATGTTTACCACATCAACCGAATTTCTGCCCTCCGCAAGCTCATATACAAACCTGTCCGTCATATCAAAAGGAATGTTGCTGTCAAGCATTACCGCATCACCGAGGCTTATTCCGTCCGCAGTGTTAAATACCGCC
>JAXDRV010000026.1:0-29802 GCA_034090805.1 Clostridia bacterium | reverse complement strand
TCCATTCCGCCGCCCTGCGGCGGCACAAATCATAACGTGGAAAAGAAGCAAGCAGATTGCTCTTTTGAGGAGTGCCGACGTATGTTGATACTTCAAGCTCCGATAAAGGGCAAGATGCGCAGCTTATTTTTCACGTTAATCTCCCATTAAACTCATGATTTTCTGTTTCAGCCTGCTTGCCGCCGCCTTTATGTCGTCTTGGGCGAATATACCCGATACGACTGCTGCCCCGCTTATGCCGAGCCCCTTAAGACCGTCTGCGTTTTCGGCTGTTATTCCGCCTATTGCGGCAACGGGGATAGAAACCGACGAGGTGATTTTACGCAGCGTTTCCGGCTCCATTTTTTTTGCGTCGCTTTTGGTAAAGGTTCCGAAAATCGCTCCCGAACCGATATAATCCGCTCCGCCTTTTTCGGCTGCAGCTGCCTGCTCCGGGGTTCTTGCCGTGATTCCTATTATTTTCTCATTCCCCAAAAGCTTTCGTGCCTGTTCTATCGGCATATCTCCCTGACCGAGGTGTACTCCGTCCGCATCTGCTGCAAGGCACACATCTATGCTGTCGTTTATGATAAGGGGAACGTTAAATTCACGGCATATTTTTTTTATTTCCAATGCCGATTTTATAAATTCCTCCTTGTCCATGTGCTTTTCTCTGAGCTGAACAAGCGTAACGCCGCCCTCGAGCGCAAGTCTTACCGCCTCCGCAAGCGTTTGACCGTCTTTCAGACAAGTGCGATCGGTTACCGCATATAACAATATCTGTTCCTTTTTAATCATCGCTGTATTCCTTTTCGTATTTGCAGCTCACATCTATGGGATAGCTTCCGCTGAAGCAACCGTCACAGTATGAGCAGCGTGCGTTGGGGATAATTTTGGAAAGTACGTCAACACTCAAAAAGCCTATACTGTCTGCACCTATGGCTTGGCATATTTCCTCCATATTTTTATATTTGCAGGCAATAAGCTGCTCCTGTGAGGGTACGTCCGTACCGAAGTAGCACGGATAGCGGAACGGGGGAGCGGAGGAGCGGACGTGCACCTCGGTTGCACCGAAGCTTCTTAACAGGCTGACTATTCTTTTGGAGGTGGTGCCTCTTACGATGGAATCGTCAACCATAACAACACGTTTTCCCTCAACCGTGCTTTTTAATACATTAAGCTTTATCATTACGGAATTTTCACGCATTTCCTGAGTAGGCTGGATAAAGGTTCTGCCGATATACTTGTTTTTGACAAAGCCTATGCCGTAAGGAATGCCCGACTGACGGGCAAAGCCCATTGCCGCCGACAGTCCCGAATCGGGAACGCCGATTACAACGTCTGCTTCTGCCGGATGCTCTATTGCAAGATATTTTCCGGCAAGCATACGGGAGTCGTGAGCCGACTGACCTTCGATTATGCTGTCGGGACGGGCAAAATAAAGATATTCAAATATACACATTGTATGCGGCTTTTTGTTGACGTAGGTGTTTATGCTTGTAACCTCGCCGTGCTTTACAACGACAATCTCGCCCGGCTCAAGCTCACGCACAAATTCCGCACCTACGCTGTCAAGCGCACACGTTTCCGAGGCGAAAATTATCGCATCGCCTCTTTTGCCCATGCAAAGCGGACGGAATCCCCATGGGTCACGTGCAGCAATAAGCTTCTGCGGGCTCATTACGATAAGCGAAAAAGCGCCCGAAAGATGCGGAACGGTATTTTCCACCGCCTTTTCAATGCTGCCGCAGTTCAAACGCTCCTTTGCGATTGTGTATGCGATCATTTCCGTATCGGTTGTCGTCTGGAAAATCGCTCCCGATACGCTAAGCTCCTGTTCTAACTGCTCCTTGTTCACAAGATTCCCGTTATGAGCAAGCGCAATGTTTCCCTTGACGTACCTCAGTACAAGCGGCTGTGCGTTTTCACGCAGTGATTCTCCCGTTGTCGAATATCTCACATGACCTACTGCCATTGTACCGTTAAGCTTTTGTAAAACAGACTCGTCAAAAACATCATTTACAAGCCCCATATCCTTGTGATATGTTATGTCACGATTGTTGTTGACGGCAATGCCGCAGCTTTCCTGTCCTCTGTGCTGCAATGCGTACAGACCGTAATACGTCGTCCTTGCGCAGTCCCCTTTTGGATCGTAAATCGCAAACACACCGCATTCTTCGCCTAATCTTCTGTCCTCTTCCATAACCGATGTTCCTTTCGTTATGCCTCCGCAGGAAGCATTTTTTCTTCATTAATTATATATTATTTTGTGACAGATTGCAATAAAAATCACACCATTACGTCATATTAAACAAAAGGGAAAGCAAAATTAAACTTAAAATTTGCAGATTTTTTTGCATATATGGGTTGACAAAATTCAAATAATAGGGTATAATCTTTCATGGTGTAAAGATAAAATACTTTACAGGTGGTGCTATGGCTAAGGATTTGAATATTGCTATATTGATGGATTTTTACGGAGGACTTCTGACAGACAAGCGTTATGACGCCATGGATATGTATTATAACCAGGATATGTCGCTTGCCGAGATAGCGGAGGAGCTTGATATAAGCCGCCAGGGTGCGCGTGATTTGATAAAGCACGGCGAACGCAGACTGACGGAGCTTGAGGAAACGCTCGGACTTGCAAAGAGGTTTGCCGATATAAAAAGTAAAATCAAAAGTATTAAAGCCGTTGTCGAAAGTGCAGAGGATTTTGATGGCGGCGAGGTCATACGAATACTGAATGAAATGGAAGGCATCATTTAATATAAAAAGGAGGCGGCAATATGGCGTTTGAAAGCTTGGGAGATAAGCTTCAGGGCGTGTTTAAAAAGCTCAGAGGCAAGGGCAAGCTGAGCGAAAAGGACATCAAGGACGCAATGCGTGAAATAAAGCTTGCGCTGCTTGAGGCGGATGTAAACTTTAAGGTTGTAAAGGAATTTGTCGCAGCCGTATCGGAGAAGGCTCTCGGACAGGAGATAATGGAGTCGTTGACTCCGGCGCAGCAGCTTGTCAAAATAGTAAACGATGAGCTTACGCAGATGATCGGCGGGGAGGTATCCCGTCTTGAATTTGCATCAAAGCCTCCGACTGTAATAATGATGTGCGGCCTTCAGGGAGCAGGTAAAACAACCGCAACGGGAAAGCTTGCGCTTAATCTCCGTAAGCAGGGCAGACGTCCGCTGATGGCGGCGTGCGATATTTACCGCCCGGCAGCGGTCAAGCAGCTTCACGTACTGGGTGATCAGATACAGATTCCCGTATTTGATATGGGAACAGATACAAGTCCGGTCACAATAGCAAAAGAGGCTGTCGCTCACGCATTAAAGCACGGAAATGACCCGGTAATACTTGATACTGCCGGAAGACTTCATATAGATGAGCAGCTCATGGAGGAGCTTGAGGAAATTAAAGCGGAGGTTTCGCCGACGGAGATACTGCTTGTTGTCGACGCAATGACAGGTCAGGATGCGGTAAACGTGGCAAAGGCGTTTAACGAGCAGCTTGACGTGACGGGAGTAATTCTTTCGAAGCTTGACGGCGACACACGAGGCGGTGCGGCGCTTTCGGTTAAGCAGGTAACGGGCAAGCCGATAAAGTTTGCGTCTGTGGGAGAAAAGCTCAGCGATCTTGAGGCATTCCACCCGGACAGAATGGCATCGAGAATACTCGGTATGGGCGATGTGCTTACGCTTATCGATAAGGCGCAGGAGGCGATAGACGATAAGCAGGCGAGAGAGCTTGAGGCGAAAATCAGAAAACAGCAGTTTGACCTTGACGACTTTTTGGAGCAGTTCAAGCAGATAAGAAAATTAGGATCGTTTTCGCAGATACTCGGAATGCTGCCGGGCGTTGACAAAAAGATGCTCGAAGCGGTTGACACCGAGGAAAACGAAAAACGAATGAAGCATATAGAAGCAATAATCCAGTCAATGACGATGGAGGAGCGCCGTAATCCGAAGATAATCGGAGCGGGAAGAAAGGTAAGAATTTCTAAGGGCAGCGGAACGAGAGTTCAGGACGTGAACCAGCTTTTGAAGCAGTTCGAGGAAATGCAGAAAATGATGAAGCAACTAAGCGGCGGCAAGCAGCAGAAAATGCTTAAGCGTCTGAGAAAAGGACGTATGTAAATTCGGTATTAAGTTAAGCTTATTACAATATAATTAAATTCTGTTCAGGAGGTGAAAAAGATGGCAGTTAAAATCAGACTTAGAAGAATGGGTGCAAAGAAGGCTCCGTTCTACAGAGTTGTTGTAGCAGACTCAAGATACCCCCGTGGAGGTAGATTCATAGAAGAGGTAGGCACATACAACCCTCTTACAGACCCCGCAACGGTGAACATTGATGCGGAAGCGGTTAAGAAATGGATAGGCAACGGTGCACAGCCTACAGATACTGTAAAGGCTCTTTTGAAGAAATCCAACATTATCTAAGTTACGGAGGACAGGTTAAAATGAAGGAAGTATTAGAAATAATAGCTAAATCACTTGTCGATTATCCGGAGCAGGTAGATATAAAAGAGATCAGCGGCGAGGAGCAGACAGTGACGCTGGAGCTCAGAGTTGCCGAGAGCGACATGGGCAAGGTGATCGGAAAGCAGGGAAGAATTGCAAAAGCAATAAGAACTGTTGTAAAAGCTGCAGCCGCCAAGGAAAACAAGAAGGCCGCAGTAGATATTATTTAAGCAAAACGACTGTCATAAGGCAGTCTTTTGTTTTATTCTGCTTAAAATCATGGGATAAAATCCCCTTTTTTGCGCCGTTTTTGACGTAATGTTAAATTTTATAAGCTTTTTATCTCAAAACACTTGATTTTTCGCTGAAAATAAGGTAAAATATAAATATCTATATAAATATCTGGAGGTTGTTAGACATGAGTATAAAATTTGACTATTCGGGCGCTTTGCCGTTTATGGAGCAGCATGAGGTTGATTATATCGGCGGATATATCAAATCGGCTCATGAGATGCTTCATACGGGCAGCGGTGCGGGAAATGATTTCCTTGGCTGGGTAGATCTTCCGATTAATTATGATAAGGAGGAATTTGCAAGGATTAAAAAGGCAGCCGAGAAAATCAGAAAGGATTCAGACGTTCTTGTTGTAATAGGAATAGGCGGCTCATACCTCGGTGCCAGAGCTGCGGTTGAAATGCTCGGACATTCGTTCTATAATGCTCTTGACGCTGATAAGAGAAAAGGACCGGCAGTATTCTTTGCCGGGAACAGCATCTCTTCGACATATATGGCAGAATTGCTTGAGGCTGTGGAGGGAAAGGATATATCGGTTAATGTTATATCAAAATCGGGAACCACGACCGAACCGGCAATTGCTTTCAGAATTTTCAAGGAGCTTCTTGAAAAGAAGTACGGCAAGGAGGGCGCAAAGGAAAGAATTTACGCCACAACGGATAAGGCAAAGGGTGCGCTGAAAACTCTTGCGGACGCAGAGGGCTATGAAACCTTTGTTGTGCCTGATGACGTGGGAGGCAGATATTCAGTGCTTACGGCAGTGGGGCTTTTGCCGATTGCGGCTGCCGGAATCGATATAGATGAAATGATGAAGGGCGCAGCTGATGCACGTGAGCAGTATTCTGAGGCAGATGTATCAAAGAATGAGTGCTACCAGTATGCGGCAGTAAGAAACGCTCTTTACAGAAAGGGCAAAAACATTGAGATGATGGTTAATTTTGAGCCGGCTCTTCACTACTTCGGCGAATGGTGGAAGCAGCTTTACGGCGAAAGCGAGGGAAAGGATAATAAGGGTATTTTCCCGGCTGCTGCTGATTTTTCAAGTGACCTTCACTCGATGGGACAGTATATTCAGCAGGGACAGAGAATGCTGTTTGAAACGGCGGTGCTTGTTGATGAGCCGAGAAAGGACGTAACGATACAGGCAACGGAGGACAACCTCGACGGTCTTAACTTCCTTTCGGGCAAAACAATTGATTTTGTAAACTCAATGGCGGCAAAGGGTACGGCTCTTGCACATATAGACGGCGGAGTGCCTAACCTTAAGGTTACGGTATCAAAGCTTGACGCATATAACTTCGGTCAGCTCGTGTATTTCTTTGAAAAAGCGTGCGGAATTTCGGGTTATCTGCTCGGAGTAAATCCGTTTGACCAGCCGGGAGTTGAATCATATAAGAAAAATATGTTTGCGCTTTTAGGCAAGCCGGGATATGAGGATCAGAAGGCGGAGCTTGAAGCGAGACTTAAATAATAATAAAAAATGGAGGGAAAACAAATGGTTGAATTATTAATCGGTAAAAAGGGAACAGGTAAGACAAAGGCTCTTATCGAAAACGTAAACAATGCGGCAATGGTTGCAAAGGGAAATGTTGTGTTCGTAAGCGACGATACAAGACGCTCGATGCACGACATCAAGTCAAAGGTAAGAATGGCTGATACAAAGGATTTCGGTCTTAAGAGCTACAGCGAATTTCTCGGCTTCCTTTGCGGAATTATCAGCCGTGATTACGATATTACAAACATATTTGTTGACGGTATATTCAAAATCGTTGGCTCTGACAGCCTTGACGGCTTTGAGGAATTTTTGAGCAGACTTGAGGCAATCAGCCAGAATTTGAATATTTCATTCGTTCTTTCGGTAAGTATAGACGCTGATACTGCTCCCGATTACATTAAAAACTTAGCTTAATCCGTTAGGAAAAAGCAGAGCCGGGGCGGTTTTGCCGCTTTGGCTCTGTGCACATACATTTTTGGAGGTTATTCATTATGCAATATCAAAGTACAAGGGATAAGAGTATATCCGTAAGTGCTGCTCAGGCAATAAAGCAGGGACTTAGCACGGAAGGCGGACTTTTTGTTCCCGAAAGCTTCCCGGAGGTAAGCTTGGATGAGATTGAGGCTCTTGCTTCAAAAAATTATCACGAAAGAGCATACTTTGTGCTCAGTAAATTTCTCACTGATTTTACGGAGGAGGAGCTTAAAAACTGTATAAGAAACGCTTATACGAGGGAGAAGTTCGGCACGGATAGCATTGCTCCCGTGTATAAGCTAAACGACAGCGCATATGTGCTGGAGCTGTGGCACGGTCCTACCTGTGCGTTTAAGGATATGGCGCTGCAAATTCTGCCGCATCTTTTAACAACGTCAATGAAAAAGACAAACGAAACAGATGAGGTGGTTATACTTGTGGCAACCTCCGGAGATACGGGAAAGGCTGCTCTTGAGGGCTTTAAGGACGTAAACGGAACAAGGATAATCGTATTTTATCCCGATAACGGCGTGAGTGAGATTCAAAAGCTTCAGATGGTTACGCAGGAGGGAAACAATGTTTCCGTAGCTGCCGTAAAGGGCAACTTTGACGACGCTCAGAGCGGAGTAAAGAAAATCTTTACCGACGAGGACTATAAAGAGCTGCTTTCAAGAAATCATTTCAAGCTGTCGTCGGCAAACTCGATTAACTGGGGACGCCTGGTGCCTCAGATAGTTTATTATTTCTCGGCATACGCAGATCTTATCGCCAACGGCGAAATCACGGCGGGAGATAGGGTAAATGTTGTTGTTCCGACAGGCAACTTCGGTAATATCCTTGCGTCGTATTATGCGATGAAGATGGGACTTCCCGTTGCGAGATTTATATGCGCATCAAACGAAAACAACGTATTGACCGATTTCATAAGAACAGGCGTATACAATAAGAACAGAGATTTCCATACGACTATTTCACCGTCGATGGATATACTTATTTCGTCAAACCTCGAAAGATTTTTGTATGATCTTACAGGCTGCGACGATAGCCTTGTGGCTGAGTGGATGAAGGCTCTTAACGAAAAGGGAGTTTACGAGGTAAGCAACAACGTTAAGGCAAAGCTTTCGGAGCTGTTCTGGGCAGGCTGCGCAGATGACGATGAAACAAAGGCTACAATTAAAGCCTGCGCCGATGAGTTTGACTATGTAATCGATACTCATACGGGAGTAGCTAAGGCGGTATATGATAAGTACACCGCAGAAACGGGCGATGTTACAAAAACAATCATCGCCTCAACGGCAAGCCCGTTCAAGTTTAATCAGAGCGTGCTTATTGCGCTTGAGGATTACGGCTATGTTGCGGGCAAGGACGAGTTCACTCTTCTTGAAGAGCTGCATGAAAAGAGCGGAATGAGTATTCCCAAATCTCTTTATGAGCTGAAAAACAAGCAGGTTATATTCGACCTTGTTTGCGAAAAAGAAGAAATGCAGCAGATAGTGAGCGATTTTCTCATGGTGGAATAACAGCATATACGTTCCTTTGCGGAAAGTTTGAGATAAGCAAGGGGCTGTGTCGGCCTGTCGGCTTGATGCAGCCCCTTTTTTAAAAGGCAGCGCAAATCCGCCAAGCGAGGAGATTGATAAAGGCTGCTTATAATTAAGCATGGAATGAGGAATGGGCGCAGGCCTATTCGGTCATTGATTTTATGCCGCTGCAGAGCGGAAGAAGGGAGAAAGTGAATGGATTTAACAGAGAATATAAAAAAAGGTATGAAAGAGGGCAGATATGACGATACTTTAATGTATCTTTATTCCTGCGACAAAAACGATACCGCAAAATATGCAGACAGATACCTTGACGTGATAGACTGCTTTGAGCAGACCTTCGGAAAAAAAGATGAGATTGCGCTGTTTTCGGCTCCCGGAAGAACGGAAATAGGCGGAAATCATACAGACCATCAGCATGGCTGCGTGCTTGCGGGCAGTGTAAATCTTGACGTTATTGCGGCGGCTGCGCCGAACGGCACAAACGAGATACGCATACAGTCAAGAGGCTACAGCATGGACGTTATAAACATAAACGACCTTGAAGTTAAGGAGGAGCAGTATGACAAGGCTATTTCTCTTATAAGAGGTGTTGTGAAGAAGTTTGTTGATTTGGGATATGAGGTAAAGGGCTTTGACGCATATACGATTTCCAACGTATTAAAAGGATCGGGACTTTCCTCGTCGGCGGCATTTGAGGTGCTTGTCGGAACGATAATAAACGGACTTTTTGCCGATAATGAGGTGAGTGCTGTTGATATAGCAAAATTCGGTCAGTATGCGGAAAACGTATATTTTGGCAAGCCGAGCGGACTCATGGATCAGATGGCTTCGTCCGTAGGTTCTGTTGTTTCGATTGATTTTGAAAGTACGGAAAACCCAATAATCAAGAAGGTGGATTTTGACTTAAAGGGTCACGGATATGCGCTTTGTATTATAGATTCGGGTGCGGATCATGCGGATCTTACGCATGAGTATGCGGCGGTAACGGAAGATATGAAGGAGGTTGCGGCGTATTTCGGCAAGGAATATCTGCGTGAGGTAGATGAAAAGGATTTCATGGCAAACATAAAGGATATTCGTGAAAAGCTGAAAAATGACCGTGCCGTTTTAAGAGCATTTCATTTCTTCCATGATACGCGCCGTGCGGTTGATGAGGCAAAGGCTCTTGAGGAAAATGATTTTGACAGATTTTTTAAACTGAGTAAGGAATCGGGACGTTCGTCGTATATGTATCTGCAAAACGTATATGCAAGCAGTATGCCGAAATCGCAGGCGATGTCGGTAACACTTGCGATGTGCGATGAGCTTCTCGGTGACAGAGGCGCATATCGTGTTCACGGCGGCGGCTTTGCGGGTACGGTTCAGGCTTTTGTTCCGTTTGATATGCTTGATGAATTTAAAACAAGGATAGAGGCGGTTCTGGGCGAGGGAATGTGCCATGTGCTGTCAATACGTCCGACGGGCGGATATGAGTTAAAGCTGTAAGATTTGGGGGATTGGTGCTGAAAGACGGTAATTTCCGCACCTGTGTTTAAGCCGCTGTGGGGTGGCAGAATGGAGTTTACTATGAATAAAGATAATAAAATACCTGAGGTTGAGGAAGAGTTTGCCGTACCGGTAAATGCCGAGAGGCATGAAGACGATACAATAGAGGATAAACAGCCGGAGAAAGCAGAGAAAAAGCCGTCCGGCGGAAAAAAGAAGAAAAAGAGGGTACTTCCGGTGTTGATTGCTGTCGTTATAATTGCGGCTGCCGCAGCTGTCGGAGTACGTACAATGATGACGGGGAAGGGACTTCCGTTTATTTCAGGCGAGCATTCGTATGTTACCGCTGAAAAAGCTAAGGAAGCGGCTGATAAGCTGGTAAATGATGCCAACGACCTTCAGGGAGCGGTGCAGATTCTCGATGCAAATATGGACAAGGACACAGACGGCTCTCTTAAGGCGGCAAGGGAAACATATTTCTACTGGCTGTCGGAAAATAAGCAGCGTGAGGCGTATCAGCATATAAGAAATTATGATTATGTCGCTGCGGCGCAGGTGCTTGAACCGATTACAGCATTGAATAAGGACAACGCAGAACCGAACATAACAAAGCTGTACAACACTTGTATCGCATTTGCGAATGCGGTTGAGTGGACGGGCGATGTGGAGCACGTGTTCTTCCATTCTTTGATATATGACCCGGCAGCAACGTTTATCGGTGATTACCAGACGCAGGATTACAATGATAATTACGTGACCGTAAATGAGTTTAAACGTATTCTTGACAGGCTTTATGAGAACAATTTTGTATTGTATGATATAAGACGTCTTTATACCGTGAATGCGGACGGTACCGTTTCAAAAAATGCGGTGTACGTTCCTGAGGGAAAGCGGCCGCTAGTCATGTCCTTTGATGACGCTTGTTATTACGATTACATGAAGCCATACGGCTTTGTGCAGGGAGTGGATATAGGACCGGACGGAATGCCGAGGACGTTTAAATACAATGACGACGGAACAAGAGAGTACATAGAGGACGGCGACTATCAGCCTATTCTCGAAAAATTCGTAAAGGAGCATCCCGATTTTTCATACGGCGGCGCAAAGGGTACAATGGCGCTTACGGGCTATGAGGGAGTTCTCGGCTACAGAACAAACGAGCTTGACTCACCTGAATATGAGCAAAGAGTACAGGAGGCGAGAGCCGTTGCAACCGGGCTTAAGGAGCTTGGCTGGAGCTTTGCTTCGCACAGCTACGGACACAGAGATTTTTATGAGCGTGATAACGTGTGGTACGGAATAGATACTGCAAGATGGGAGGCGGAGGTTGCGCCGATTATAGGCGGTACGGATATATACATATATCCATTCGGTACGAATCCCACGGATTGGAACGATCCGAAGCAGACGGACTTCATTGCACACGGCTTTAAGATTTTCTGCGGTGTTTACCGTGAGCCGCAGCTTGAATACTACGATAACTTTGTGTTTATGCAGAGAAGAAATATCGATGGTATAGCGTTTGCCGACGGAAGGCTCAATACGCTTATGGATATGACTGGAATTGAGGAAACGGAAGTGCGCCCTCATTAACAAAAATGTTATAGGGAGATAATTATGGAACAGTATTTGGAAGAATTTAAAAAAACATTTGAAACGGAATACACATGGAAAGAGGGATTTATGCGAAATGTTTACCGCTACGGCGGCAGACGTGCGATGTATTTTCCTCAAACCGGCGAAAGCTGGACATACAGCGAGCTTAATAATGAAGTGAATAAGCTTGCGAACGCACTTATAGGCGATGGGATAAAAAAAGGCGATGTTATTATGTATCAGCTGCTCAACTGCCCTGTTTTTGCATTCACTTACGTGGCAGCACATAAAATAGGAGCGGTAAACTGTCCGATGAATTACAGGCTGTCGGCGGGTGAGATAGCTATTACCATTGACGATTCAAAGCCGGAGGTGTTCATTTACGAGGCGGAGCAGCAGGAGGTAATAGAACAGGCACTGGCAATGGTAAAGTACAGACCAAAACGTATAATTCTCATGGATATAGAGAAAAAGCAGAGTGCGCCTGAGGGTGTGGTAACGTATGAGGAATACGTAAACGGTCAGCCGGAAACAGAGCCTGAAATTGACTTTGTGCCGAGTATATATGACGAAACAACACGCCTGTATACCTCAGGCACAACGGGACGTCAGAAGGGCGTACCGCTTACAAGTATCAATGAGGTGCTGTCATCGCATGACGTTATGATACATTTCCCGATGAATCAGACGGATATAACTATGAATACAACACCGTGGTTTCACAGGGGAGGACTGCATTGTGCGGGGCCGGCACCGACCTTCTATGCCGGCGGTGAGATTGTAATTATGCGTAAATTTATCGCAAAGGTGTGTCTGGAGCTTGTGGAAAAGCATGGAATTACGTTTGTGATAGGAGTTCCGACCGTTTTGGAGAGCCTTACGGAAACACAGGAAAAAGAGGGACGTGATTTAAGCTCTCTAAAGGGTATTGTAACCATGGGCAGCCCGCTTGAGCGTGCGGCGTGCATTAAATATCAGCGTGTGCTTACTCCGAATATATTTAACGGCTACGGTACGACTGAAACCTTTTGGAACACCTTCCTCCGTCCGTTTGATTTGCCTGAAAAAGCGGGTACGGCGGGAGGCTCGTGTGTTGATGATGATGTGCGTGTCGTTAAAATATTTGATGACAGACGTGCAGAGCCTGATGAGGAGGCTGCGCATGATAATATTGAAGTAGGCGAGGTTATTATCAGATCACCAGCAAAATCGGCATATTGCTATTTCAACAATCCCGAGGAAACGGAAAAGAAGTTTTATAAGGGATATATGTATACAAACGACCTCGGAACATGGGACGAAAACAATTACGTCAGCATAGCCGGAAGAAAGGATGACATGATAATATCGTCCGGCGAAAACATCTATCCGACACAGGTTGAAGAGGTGCTTAACAATTTTGAAAAGGTTGCGGACTGCATTGTCACAGCTGTTCCCGATAAGCAGCGAGGGGAGCTTGTTACTGCATATATAGTAAAAGCCGATCCGTCGCTTACGTATGAGGAACTTGAGGAATACTGCAAAAACAGCCCTATGATAGCAAATTACAAGCGTCCGAGATATTATAGGTTCGTGGCGCAGATACCGGTAAATCTTACGGGTAAAAAGCTGCATTATAAGGCGAAGGAGCTTGCGGCAAGTGATTTGGCAAATGGACTTTTGCACAGAGTATGATAAAAAATAAGATGTCCTTACCGGGCATCTTATTTTTTGGAATATAATGAAATTTATTAAGCGAAATTAAAATGATATATTTCTGTCCTTAAGCACTGGGAAATCACGTCTGAAGCGGCGAACACATTCAATATCCGCATCGGCTGTTAATATTTCTTCGCCGTCTGCACCCTCGGCAAGTATTGCGCCGTCCGGGGCGATGAGCGTGGAATGACCGGAATAATGTACACCTCGGTTGATTCCTGAACAACCGCAGGAAAAAAAGTACGCCTGATTCTCCAAGGCTCTTGCCGGAGTGAGTATGCGCCAATGCTCGGTACGTGAGGCGGGGAGGGCATAGCAGCTTAAAAAGATCTCTGCTCCGCAGTCGGTCATGCGGCGGTATTGTTCGGGAAAGCGCAGATCATAGCAGATGCTTAAGCCTATTTTGCCAAGCTCCGTATCAACAGTGACGGCTTTATCTCCGCAGGTCATGTATTGCCGCTCCTCGCCGAACAGGTGTATTTTACTGTAGCTTGCGGCTGTGGCACCGCTTCTGTCAAGCAGCATGGCGGTGTTGTAAAGCTTGCCGTTCCGCTTTTGCACAAAGCTCCCCGTGAATATGTACGCTTTAATATCCGCCGCAAGACGGGAAAGCATGGAAATCGTTTCTCCGTCATCAGCTTCGCAGGAACGTTCGTACTCATCATAAGAAAAAAATCCCGTATTCCAAAGCTCCGGCAGCAAAATCAAGTCTGAATCGGCGGCAGTGCGTATCAGTGACTCCGCATGAGAAAGCCTTTCCGACTTGATTTGAGTATCGCTGTGCGAGAGCTGTATGGCTGAAACCTTCGTAAAAATCCCCCCTATATCATTATACAATCATAAAATTTGGTATTTTGCTCATCACTTATTATATACCATTTTAAAAAATATTTCAATACGTGAAATAAAAATTTCATACACGTTCTGTAATTTGTGCCTCGAAAATTTACTTGGCACAATATATAGAATACGAGAAAAAACCTTGAATTTTTTGAAAAATAAAGGTTGACATAATTGTAATTTTGTTGTATTATATACGTAAACAATGCGTAATATTTGAAAAGAATGAGAGTGCTCTGATGTATTATTTTATAAAAGGAAAGATAGTAAAAAAGGACGGGAACAGTATTGTTCTTGAAAATAACGGAATAGGATATGTAATCAATACCTCGGCGGCAAGCTTGAGCGCTGCGGGGGAAACGGGAGCGATGGCGCAGTTTTATACGTATCTTCATGTTCGTGAGGACGTGTTTGACTTGTACGGCTTTACGACAGAGGAGGAAAAGGGAATGTTTTTGCATTTGCTTTCCGTGTCGGGAGTAGGACCTAAGGCGGCGTTGTCGGTTTTATCTGTAACAACACCGGCGAAGCTTGCGCTTGCGGTAATCACAAACGATGTAAAGACGATAACGAAGGCTCAGGGAGTAGGGCCCAAGATGGCTCAGCGGATGATTTTGGAGCTTAAGGATAAGCTAAAGAATGAGGAGATAGTCCCGGATGCGGACTCGCCGGAGATTGATGTACCCGGAGAAACGGGCAGTGCCGGGGAAGCGGTCAGTGCGCTTGTTGTTCTGGGCTACAGCGTAAACGACGCAAGGCGAGCAGTTGAAAAAGCCGGTACATCGGGAAGTGTTGAAGAAATAATAAAGCGTGCATTGGTTCAGCTTATGCAGTAATCGGGAGGATAGTAAGTGTTTGACGAGGACGAGAGATTTGTCACGGGAGATTTTATAAGCGAGGACATGGAAATAGAAAACGGTCTGCGCCCAAGAAGTCTTGACGAATATATAGGACAAAAGAAAGCAAAGGAAAATCTGGAAATATACATAAGAGCGGCAAAGGAGCGGCGTGAAGCACTTGACCACGTTTTGCTTTACGGGCCGCCGGGACTGGGCAAGACCACTCTTGCCGGAATTATCGCCAATGAGATGGGAGTGAATATAAGAATCACTTCAGGTCCTGCGATTGAAAAAGCGGGAGATTTGGCGGCGATACTTACCAACCTGTCCGAGCATGATATACTGTTTATAGATGAAATTCACAGAATGTCAAGAAGCGTGGAGGAAATATTATATCCCGCCATGGAGGACTATGCTCTCGATATTATCATCGGAAAAGGTCCTGCGGCAAAATCCATAAGAATAGATTTGCCGAAATTTACGCTCATAGGAGCAACTACGAGGGCGGGACTGCTGTCCGCACCGCTGCGTGACAGATTCGGAGTAATCAGCCGTCTGGAGCTTTACGAAACGGACGAGCTGACGGAAATTGTAAAGCGCAGTGCCGGGATACTCGGAGTGGAAATAGACAGTGACGGTGCGGCGGAGATTGCGTCAAGGTCAAGAGGAACACCGAGAATAGCCAACAGATTTTTAAAGCGTGTGCGTGATTTTGCTCAGGTTGTGGGTGACGGACGCATAGATTATAAAACGGCAGATAAAGCACTGAAAAGGATGGAGGTAGACGAGCTGGGACTCGATATGATAGACAGCAAGCTGCTGACCACAATGATAGAGAATTTCGGCGGCGGTCCTGTGGGTCTTGACACCATAGCCGCAACGATAGGCGAAGAGCCGAACACGATCGAGGACGTGTATGAACCGTATCTGCTGCAGCTTGGCTTTATAGCAAGAACTCCGAGAGGAAGAATAGCCACAAAAGCGGCATATGACCATTTCGGTATAAAATTTGTCGAGTAAGTAGGATATAGGTGAAAGGAGTATTAAATGAAAAAAATCAGAATATTCGCCGCTGCGGCGATTGCTGCTGCGGCGGCAGCGGTATCATGCGTATTTGCGGACGCAATGATGCTTGAATACGACGGCGGAGTTTATGAATATGACGGAGCGGTTTATCAGCTTGTTGTCAAGAATAAAAAGGTTGAGCCGGCACTTGAGCCGATTATATTCAACGACCGTGCGCTTGTGCCGGTGAGAGATGTTTTTGAGGAGGTAGGTGCTACGGTCAATTACCGTTCCGACACTCAGACGGTTGAGGTTATAGACGGAAATACGTATATCAGAATGAACATAAATGATAATATAGCCTATGTAAACGGCTCAAAAACGGCAATTCCCGACGCTGTTGTTCCGAAGCTGATAAGCAAGGTAGGCGGAGAAACAAAAACGATGGTGCCGGTAAGATTTATAAGCGAAACGATAGGACTGGACGTTGAGTTTGACGGGGATAAAGGAGCGATACTTGTAGAATCGCGCGGCTATGATGAAAATGCGCCGACTCCGACTCCCGAAATAACTCCGATACCGACAAAAGCACCTGTTCCGACAGCCGCTCCTACACCTGTACCGACGGCTGCACCGACT
The DNA here is from genome assembly GCA_034090805.1 of Clostridia bacterium. Lineage (GTDB taxonomy): Bacteria > Bacillota > Clostridia > UBA1381 > UBA1381 > Ornithomonoglobus_A. The sequence continues at coordinate 13,457 of JAXDRV010000026.1, read as the reverse complement.
CCGGAGCCGACTCCGGAGCCTGTTAAAATAAGCAGCATTACGTATAAGAATGTATCGAGCGGAAAGATTGCAATAACGGTTGAAATGAATAAGGAGGCAAAGTATTCATATTTTACCTTAAGCGATCCCGAAAGGCTTGTTGTTGATATACAGGGTGCGGAGCTTTTGAGCGGCGAGCAGACCATGTATGTAAATAACGGCGGTGTAAAGGCTGTTCGAGTTGGAGTAAATCCTCAGCGTACACGTGTTGTTGTCGATATGGATAAAATAGAAAACTACGGATTCGGAAAGGACGGAAATAATCTGATAATTTATGCAAAGTCATCTGCCGCAGCTTCTCCGTCTGCTACAGTACAGCCGCAGTCAACTCCTAAGCCGACGCCTGCTCCGACGGCTAAGCCGGAAAATACGCATTACAATAAAAATCTTATTGTACTCGATGCCGGTCACGGAGGCTTTGACCCCGGAGCGCAGGGGACGCTTGACGGAAAGACAATAAATGAAAGCGATATTGCTCTTCAGATTACATATAAGGTCAAGGGTATCCTTGAAAGCAACGGATATAAGGTAGTTCTCACAAGAAGTGATGATACGTATAAAACGCTTATTGAGCGTCCGGCACTTGCAAATGAGAAAAATGCGGGATTGTTCGTAAGTATACATATAAATTCCGTTGACAGTGCTCCTGAGGCAAATGGAACGGAGGTATATTACGCAGAGTCGAACAACGGAAGTGTGGGCGGAGTGACAAGCAGTATGCTTGCAAGGAATATACTTAATGCCATGCTTAAGAACATGGGTTCGACAAACAGAGGCGTAAAAACCGCCGAACACGCTGTGACAAAGCGTACCGATATGCCGTCATGTCTTGCTGAGGTCGGATTTATAACAAATGCCGATGAAATAGCAAAGATGACTGATGAAGGCTATCAGTATAAAGCGGCACAGGGAATAGCAGAGGGAATTATGAAAACAGCATCTCAAATGAGATGAAAAACGCCGTGCAGGTGAGCTGCACGGCTGTTTTTTTAGCGAATATCATTAAGTGCGATTATATTTACGTTTTCCGAAGTGAATCTTTGCTCCATAACATCGGTAAGTGCTCCGACAGTGTCAAGGCTTGTCATAAGGGTGATCGAACATTCCGCTGCGGTACGTCTTATTTTAAATCCGTCCGAATTTACGTCGTTGCCCTTTTTCGGTATGTCGATTATAAGGTCAATCATTCCGCTGCGTATTACGTCCAGAACATTCGGCACGCCCTCGGAAATTTTGCGTGCGGTTTGTACGGATATTCCGTTTCTTTCAAGAAGCTTTGCGGTGCCGTCTGTTGCGACAAATTTGCAGCCCATTGCGTGCATACGCTGTGCGATGGGGAGGAAGTTTTCCTTGTCCATATCTCTTACGGTTACAAGAATTGTTGAGCCGTTTTTGGGGATTGCCGTGCCTGCCGCCGCAAAGCCCTTATACATAGCCTCCATAAACGACTTACCTACACCGAGTACCTCGCCGGTTGAACGCATTTCGGGTCCTAAGCTGACCTCAACTTGGGGCAGCTTTTCCGTTGAGAATACGGGAACCTTAATAGCAACCGCATTCGTGGAGGGAGCGATACCTGTTGAGTATCCCATTTCCTTAAGCGTCTTGCCGAGCATGATGTTTGTTGCAATATCGATAACAGGAACGTTTGTTACCTTTGTGATATACGGCACTGTACGGCTTGAACGGGGGTTTACCTCGATGATATACAGCTCATCCTTAAATTCGATAAACTGTATGTTAATCATTCCGATAACCTTAAGCTCAAGCGCAATTCTGTAAGTTACGTCCTTTATTTTCTCAATTATATGCTCCGGTACGTGCTGCGGGGGATATATCGAGATTGAGTCGCCGCTGTGCACACCGGCTCTTTCGAGATGCTCCATGATACCGGGTATCAGCACGTCTGTGCCGTCGCATATTGCATCAACCTCAAGCTCCCGCCCGCCGAGATAGCGGTCAATAAGCACCGGGTTTTTCTTATCCTTTTGGAAAGCGTCCGTGAGATACCGTACAAGGTCAAGCTCGTTTCTTGTTATCTCCATGCCCTGACCTCCGAGTACGTACGAGGGACGGACAAGCAGAGGATATTCCAGCTTATTTGCTTCCTCAATGCCCTCCGCAACGCTCCATACCGCCTTGCCCTTGGGACGTTTGATGTTAAGCTTTTCAAGCATTTCATCGAATTTTTCTCTGTCCTCAGCCTCGTCTATATATTTCGGCTGAGTGCCCAGTACCGGCACGTTCATCTCCGCAAGGAAGTTTGCAAGCTTAATTGCCGTCTGACCGCCGAACTGCAATATTACTCCGTCCGGCTTTTCCAAATCAATGATATTATAAACGTCCTCTTCCGTTAGCGGCTCAAAATACAGCTTGTTCGAGGTGTCGAAATCGGTAGAAACCGTTTCGGGGTTGTTGTTAATGATAATCGTTTCAACTCCGGCTTTTTCAAGCGACAGAACGCTGTGCACCGAACAGTAGTCAAATTCAATTCCCTGACCTATCCTTATGGGACCCGAACCGATAACGATAACCTTTTTCCTGTCGGAAGGGAAGGACTCGGTTACCTCGTCATATGTCGAATAATAGTACGGCGATACCGCCTCAAACTCTCCGGCGCAGGTGTCAACCATTTTGTAAACAGGCTTTATGCCAAAGCCTATACGCTTATTGTATACCTCATCGCCGCCGCAGCCTATAAGCTCCGCAATACCCTTGTCGCTAAAGCCCATTTTTTTGTATTTTTTCATAATATCGGGGGTAAGAGTGTCAAGTGTATATTTCTTCAACGCTTCTTCCGCATCCACGATTTTCTTCAGCTTGCTGAGGAAGAACATATCCATGCCTGTTATTTCCGCAAGCTTTTCAAGGTTGTAATTTCTCCTGATTAATTCCGCCAAATCGAAAAGCCGTTCGTCATCGGGGATTATCACGCGCTGCTTAAGCTCCTTCATTGTACGCTTTTTGGAGGACTCTCTTTCAAGCGTGTACTGCTTTATCTCAAGCGAACGGACGCCCTTTAAAAGAGAGCTTTCAAAGGTGTTGCCGATTGACATAATTTCGCCGGTTGCCATCATCTTTGTTCCAAGATTCCTTTTTGCGCCGAAGAATTTGTCAAACGGCCATTTCGGTATTTTCGTAACAACGTAATCTATCGCAGGCTCAAAGCAAGCGTAGGTTTTGCCGGTTACCGCATTTTTGATTTCGTCAAGGTTGTAGCCGAGAGCGATTTTTGCGGCAATTTTGGCTATCGGATAGCCTGTTGCCTTTGACGCAAGAGCCGAGGAACGGCTAACACGGGGGTTGATTTCGATTACCGCATAATTAAAGCTGTCGGGGTCAAGCGCAAACTGCACGTTGCAGCCGCCCTTTATCTCTATTGAATTGATAATATCTATTGCAGCCTTGCGGAGCATCTGATACTCCTTGTCCGCAAGTGTGAGCGCCGGCGCAACGACTATCGAGTCGCCCGTATGCACTCCGACAGGGTCTACGTTTTCCATGGAGCATATCGTGATGCAGTTGCCCGCTCCGTCACGCATTACCTCAAACTCTATTTCTTTCCAGCCTTTAATGGATTTTTCCAAAAGCACCTGACCTATTCTCGAAAGGTGCAGTCCCTGAGAAAGTATCGTGGTAAGCTCGTCCTCATTTTCGGCAATTCCGCCGCCTGTGCCGCCGAGAGTGTATGCGGGACGAACGATTACGGGATAGCCGATTTTCTTTGCAAATTCTATGCCGTCCTCGAGATTTGTAACGATTTCCGAGGGTGCTATAGGCTGATTTGTGCGCTCCATAAGACGCTTAAAGCTGTCCCTGTCTTCGCCCTCCTTAATAGAGGGGATTGATGTTCCGATTACTCTTACGCCGTATTTATCGAAAATCCCCTTATCGTGCAGCTCGCACGTGAGGTTAAGTCCTGTTTGACCGCCCATTCCGGCTATTACGGAATCGGGACGCTCCTCTCTGATTATTCTTTCGATATATTCTGCCGTAAGAGGCTCTATATATGTGCGTGTCGCCATGCCTCTGTCGGTCATTATTGTTGCGGGGTTTGAGTTGACGAGAACAACCTCGATACCCTCCTCTTTTATCGCTTGGCACGCCTGTGTTCCCGAATAGTCAAATTCTGCTGCCTGTCCTATTACGATAGGCCCTGAGCCTATTACAAGCACCTTTTTTATCGATTTATCTAAGGGCATATTACTGTACCTCCTTCAAAAATCTGTCAAACAGCTCGCCGCTGTCAAGAGGACCTGGCGAAGCCTCAGGGTGGAACTGAACACTTTGAATGGGGAGCGTTTTGTGACGTATTCCCTCGCACGTTTTGTCGTTTACGTTTATAAATGTTTCCTCAATCTCGTCGGGATAGTCGGACAGGATATAGTTGTGGTTTTGGCTTGTGATATATACACGTCCCGTTGTCAGATCCTTGACAGGGTGATTGCCGCCGTGATGACCGAATTTAAGCTTTTTTGTTTTGCAGCCGAGAGCAAGACCGATTATCTGATGCCCCATACATATGCCGCATATCGGGTATTTGCCGATAAGCTGCTTTACCGTATCAACCGTTCCGGGAGCATCGAGGGGATCGCCGGGACCGTTCGACAGGAATATCATATCGGGAGAAACACGCTCTATTTCCTCAAAGCCGACGTTTGCCGGGAATACAGTGATTTTGCAGTTGCGCTTTACGAGATCTCTCAAAATGCCGCCCTTTGCACCCATGTCGATAAACGCAATATGCTTGTCGCCGTTCTCGTTTAACACATAGCTTTTGTCGGTTGTGGTCTGCATGATTACATTGGAGTTGTCGAGAGTGTCCATCAAAGCCTTTACCTCATCGTCGGACGGTTCACCTCTCATTATAACACCTCGCATTACGCCGTAATCTCTGAGAGTCCTTGTCAGCGCACGTGTGTCGATTCCCTCAAGACCGACAACTCCCTGCTCATTGAGAAAGTCGGATAAGTTCATTTCATTTCTGAAGTTTGACGGCTCCTCGCACTGCTCACGGACAACAAAAGCCTTAAGATTTGTATGTGCCGCCTCGCTGTCCTCCAGGTTTATACCGTAATTTCCTATAAGAGGAAAGGTCATGGTTACTATCTGCCCCGCAAAAGAGGGATCGGTAAGAGTTTCCTGGTAGCCTGTCATTCCGGTGGTGAATACTACCTCGCCGGCGGTATCCGCAATGTGACCGAACATTCTGCCCGTAAACCGAACGCCGTTTTCCAAAATAAGCTGAGCCTTCATTTATATTCTCCCTTCTGATATTTAGTTAATTTATTGCAAAAAAAATGACAATGCTTACATCATTGTCAAAAAACAGAAATAACAAATATAAAAGGTAAGGCTTTCTGCACAGATGCTGTATTGATAACTGCTTCAAGCTGCCCTTTCATAATGCTAATCCTCCGTTCTGCCGCATTCCTTCGGCAAAAATTATAATGCGTAAAATATGCGCCGCACACTTTTCACATTTTTTTATCTTGCCTATTATACCACCTCAAAGAAGCTTTGTCAATATTAAAAGCGAAAAATTAATAAACTTTTTTCGGTTTGTTCGTTTTTTATAAAATAGAAGATGTATTCGCAAATTATGTCGGCTTATTTCACAAATGTGAAAAAAATTCAAAAAAAGCCTTGACTTTAAAAAGTTACGGTAGTATAATAAAACCAAGTTAAGATTGAAAAAGCACAAAGGCGTGTTTATGAACGGGAGGTTTCATAGACGCGTTTTTATTTTTCAATCGGACAATAACGGCACAAGGGCGTGTCCGCAGAAGATATTATGTATCAGCTGCGGAGACGCTCTTTTGTTTTTTCTCCGGGATAATTCGGAGTGAACGTTAAACAACGGGGGCAGCCCCTTATTAAAGGAAAGGAGATTTGATCATGAATGAAATGAACAAAATCGAAATTATTACCAGACAGGAGAAGCTGGAGGATTTAAAGGAGGCGCTTAATGCTATCGGCATTAACGGTATGACGGTTTCTCAGGTACTCGGATACGGTGCTCAAAAGGGACATAAGCATCACTACAGAGGCGTTGAATACAGCGTTGATCTTCTCCCTAAGGTAAAGGTTGAGATGGTTGTATGTACGGTTCCTGTGCAGAAGGTTGTTGATACGGCGTTGGAGGTGCTGAGAACGGGTGCGATAGGTGACGGTAAAATTTTCATCTCCCCGGTAACAAGAGTTATAAAGGTCAGAACAGGGGAAGAGGACAGAGAGGCGCTGCTGTAAGCGGCTGAAAAAAGGAAGGAATGATTGATAATGGAATTGGAATTAACTAAAATGATAGACTGCTTCTGGCTGTTTTTCGGAGGCGTACTGGTATTTTTCATGCAGGCGGGCTTTACGCTTGTTGAGGCGGGCTTTACAAGATCAAAGAACACCGGTAACATTATAATGAAGAACATAGTTGACTTTATGTTCGGCTCGATTATTTACTGGATTATAGGTTATGGTTTGATGTACGGTGAAAGCATCGGTGGATTTGTGGGTAAGCCTTTCGGCGAAACCTTCTTAAACGGTCTTGCGGGTCTTGTAGGTCAGGGCGATTACAACTACACGGCACTGTTCTTCCAGACGGTGTTCTGTGCAACATCGGCTACGATTGTATCGGGAGCTATGGCGGAAAGAACAAACTTTTCGGCATATTGTATCTACTCGGCGGCAATTTCGCTCTTTATCTATCCTGTTGCAGGTCACTGGGTATGGGGCGGCGGCTGGCTGTCGGAAATGGGCTTCCATGATTTTGCCGGTTCGGCAATCGTACATATGCTCGGCGGTACGCTGTCGTTTGTAGGTGCTGCAATCTTAGGTCCGAGAATCGGCAAGTACACAAAGAGCGGCAAGGTAAACGCTATCCCCGGTCACAATATCCTGATCGGTGCGGCGGGTGTATTTATCCTGTGGTTCGGTTGGTTCGGATTTAACCCCGCATCATCGGGTGCTCTTTCGGACGGCGGCGTTGATATAGCAGCAAAGTCATTTATAACAACAAACCTCGCAGCCTGCGCAGCGGCAATCACCGCAATGTTCTTCACATGGGCACGCTACGGAAAGCCTGATGTATCAATGACACTTAACGGTATTCTCGGCGGTCTTGTTGCCATCACAGCTCCCTGTGATGTTGTATCACCGGTAGAGGCTGTTATAATCGGTGTTATAGGTGCAATACTCATGTGCCTTGCAATACCGTTTATCGACACAAAGCTTAAGGTTGACGACCCTGTCGGTGCAGTATCGGTTCACGGCGTATGCGGACTTTGGGGAACGATAGCTGTAGGACTTTTTGCTAACGATAATGACGTTGTCGGTCTTTTCCACGGCAATGCGGCACAGCTCGGTATTCAGGTTCTCGGAGCGGTTTCGATTATCGTATGGGCAGCGGCAATAGGCGCTCTCTTCTTCATAGTTCTTAAGAAGGCAGGTCTTTTAAGAGCAAAGCCTGAGGACGAAATAGCAGGTCTTGACGCAACAGAGCACGGACTTGAATCGGCATACCCCGACTTTATGCCAAACAAATAATTAAAAATATACGTAACTCATAGCGCTGTCGAAAACGAAGTTTTATATACTTCGTTTTCGGCAGTTTTTTTGTTAAATAACACATAAAAAATGCCGAAAATCAGAAAAATATATTTACATTTTACTGAAAGTGTGGTATTATAATTATATATATAGGTGATTGTAAAATGTAAGTTTGGGGTTTGAGAGTATTTTTAAATTTATTCGTACTCAAACATTCCTTGCTGTAACTCGTCCGAACAAACTCAAAAACACTCTCAAATCCTATAATTTTGGAAGAATTAGTGATGTTTATGATTAAGTTTTGTAGAGTTCCAAGCGAGAGCGAGGGTGTGTAGGGGCGGTGTCCCTGCCGCCCCGTAATAAGAAACATCTCAAATTCTGTGGAACTCTCGAGTTTTGCAATTACCCGTTAAAAGTTATCGTGAAAGGATATGTTTTTAATGACTAAAAAAGACATGACAAAGCTTTTTGCGGCAGCGGCTGCGGTAGGTGCGGCAGCGGCAGCAGCGGCAGTGGCTGTTAATCATAAGAAAAAGAAAAAGCAGGCTGAGGAGCTTAAGCGTTTGCCTAAGGGGAAGAACATATATTTTCTCGGCAACTCCGTATCGGCGTTGTTCGGTGCTGCTTATCTGATAAACGATTTCGGATTCAAGGGCGACAGTATCCATATATTCGGAGCGGATAAGATCGGCGGCAGCGGGAACAATGAGGAAGGATTTGTTGAAACGGTTATGCCTGTGATTGCCTCGGAAAATTCACGATGCCTTTTTGAGATACTGAAAAATGTTCCGTCACGTGATATAGGCGATATTTCGGTCAAGACGGAAATCGAAAATTACAACAACGCTTATCCGCTTTCGGCAATGGGCAGACTTGTTGACGGTGACGGAGCGGCGTTCGGAACGGCTGACAGACGTGCGCTTGTAAAGCTTGTAAAGGGGAATATTTGCGGAAATACTGCAATAGGAGATATTTTCGGTGCGGATTTCTTTGAAAGTGATTTCTATGCGATGTGGCAGTCTATGTTTGCGATTGACGCCGAAACATCTGCGGACGAGTTTGCAAAGCTTATGAGGGGAATGCTTATGCTTTCGCCCAGGGTTGAAACCTGCGAGGGGACGCTGGATACGTGTATCAATAAATACGAAAGTATTGTTGAGCCGCTGAGGAAGTATCTTGTTGAGTGCGGAGTGGAATTTTGTGAAAATGCGTCTGTGACGGATATTGATTTTGATGATGAATACAAAAATGTGATTTCGTTTGATATAATCGAAAAGGGAACATTGAAAACGTTCTATTTAAACAGCGGTGATTTATGTTTTATGACGCCGTTTACCTCGTTTGACGCAATGACAACGGGAGATTTCAACAGTCCCGCCCCGGCAAGCTCGGCAAAGACGGCACCTTTGTGGACGGCTTTGGCTCAAAAGGCGGACGGAGTGGGGAATCCGTCTGCCGTTGCAGAGGCTCCGACAGCGGAATTTACGGCAACGTTCAAGAGTGATATTTTAACATCGCATATTTTTGATACTACACTTAATTCGCCCGGAACGATAATGACGTTTAAAAATTCAAATTGGGATATGTCGGTTGTGTGTCCGATGGGTAAATATTTTGACGGACAGAATGACGATACGTATGTGGTAACGGGACGGATTTTAAATTGCAATGTCGAGGGAAATTACGTTGACAAGGCGGCGGTAAATTCAAGCGGTTCGGAGATGCTTTATGAGCTTGTGTGTTTGCTCGGTCTCAAAAACGACTGGGAGGAAATACGTGACAGCGTAATAAATGTTGTCACCGTATTAAAGCCATACGGCAAGTCGGCGGTAAATGCGCAAAGCGCGGGCGCACTTGCCGATATGTTCCCGAACGGCAGCACAAACCTTGCAATGCTCGGTGAATTTGTCAAATCCGACAGAGCTAAAGGTGATATGGAATATCTGGCTTATAATGCGAAAAATGCCGTTTACGGACTGCTAGGAAGAAATACGGAGCCGCCGGTATGCAGGCTTCCGGCATTTATGAGCAGACGTATGGCGAGAAGAATAAAGACGGAATTTTAACAAAAAATGACCGAAAACGGTATCAGCCGTATCGGTCATTTTTTAATTGTTTTTCGTCGAGTTCCCGAACGAAGCGAGTGATGTCTGAGCCGAAGGTTAATCGGAAATATCTCAAATTCCGAAGAAATTATCAGAGAGGATTGATTACCGAAAGTGCGGAGCGGCCTTTTTTAAAGTGGCTGTCAAAACGTTTTTTTGCGTCCTCAAAGGTAACGCTCTTATATACCTTGTCATAATTAAAGTAATCTATTCCCATGAGCGTGTGGGTGAGGAATGAGTTTGCATAATCCTCCGTATCGTTCATTGTGCGTATATAATTGCCCCACAGAACCTTTTTTGTGCGCTCAAAATCCTCACGGCTTATGCCGTCTTTGCGTATTCTTTCGATTTCCGCAAGAACCTCGTCATACAGCCTTTTCGGATCCTTTGACTCTCCGCTTACCGAGGAAAAGGCATAATCGGGCTGCATTGTGTATTCAAACGAATAATTTGAATTTATAAGTCCCTCGCTGTAGAGCTTTTTGTAAAGAGGTGAGCTTTTGCCGAAAATCATTTTCAGCAGAATTTCCGTTTCGATGCACTTTTTCAAAAGAGCGTCACCCGTAAAGCCTGTGTCGGTATCCTTATAGCCAAGCATAAACAGGGGAGCGGAAACGCTGAGGCTTTGCTCGCTGTATTCCCTTGCAATATCCTCAGGCTCTTCGGGATATACCTTTTTTATTTCCTCCTTAAACGGCTCGTTTTTCTTTACCGATGAGGATATAACGTCTGCGATATGACGCGGGTCTGCGTCTGCGGCAACGACGATTGCCATGTTTGACAGATTATAGAATGTGTTGTAGCATTTGTACAGATAGTCCGCCGTGATGTGGCTTATGCTCTCAACCGTTCCGGCAATCTCCGTTCTTATGGGGTGCTTTTGGTACAGGCAGTTAAGGAAATTAAAGAAAACCTTCCAGTCCCCGTTATCATCGTACATTCTTATTTCCTGACCGATAATGCCCTGCTCCTTCTGTACGCTTGCCTCGGTAAAATACGGGCTTTGGACGTAGTCCATAAGTGTTCTCAGGTTTTCGTCAAGGTTTGACGTTGCACTGAAAAGATATGCCGTAATGTTAAAGGATGTGTATGCGTTTGCGTTTGCACCGTATTTGGAGAATTTGTCAAACACGTTTGAGCCGTCCGGCTGGTCGAACATTTTATGCTCAAGATAGTGCGCTATGCCGTCCGGTACCTCGGTAAGCTCAGTTTCACCGGGAACAACGAATTTTGAATCAACGCTGCCGTAATGCGTGCCGAAAATTGCATAGCTTTTACTGTAATTTTTTTTCGGAATTATATAAATATGAAGCCCGGAGGAATGTATTCCGCTGTATAATTCCTCGCCCGTGAGTTCGTTTTTTGAATATTTAAGTTCCATATCAATCTTTCTTTCCTTTCAAGAAGTATACCGTATCAAGCTCAAGCTTTGCTGCGGCCTTTTGCACGTCTTCGACCGTTACCGCTTTTATCTGTTCCTTTACGTCCTCGATGCTGCGGTTTGTGCCGGAGATGTATTCGCCGAGGTAGAAGCTCTGCAAATATCTCTGGTCATCATAATATCCCTCAAGTGAGCTGAGCAGTGCATTTATGCTTGAGGTAAACTCAAGCTCCGATATATTTCCTTTTTTTATTTCTTCAAGCTGTGCAAGCGATTCGTCATATGCCTTTTGGAAATTGTCAAACTCAATTCCCGCATTTACCGTAAGCAGTCCTTTGAATTTTTCAAGCTGCGAGGAAGCATAATAGGCAAGACTCAGCTTTTCGCGCACGTTATTGAAAAGCTTTGAATGTGCGCCCGCTCCGAATATGCTGTTCATAACGGTAAGGGCGGGGAAGTCTGCGTCTGTGGGACGTGTGTTTGTTCTGAAGCCTATGGCAAGCTTTCCCTGAGCAACGTCCATTTCCTCCGTGACATTTTTTACGGGAGCCGACTTTTTGAGAATTTCCGTCTGAGGCAGTGACGGAGTTTTAAATTCGATTCCGGCCGTGTATTTACCGACTACCTCCGCAAGCTTGTCCGCATCAGCGTCACCGCATACGTAAATGTCTATCGGGGAAGAGGAAATCATCTGTTTATAGTAGCTGTAGAGCGACTTTGCTCCGATTTTATCTATATCCTCGATATTTCCGAACCACGAAATCGCAAACGGCTCGCCCTCACACATTTCCTCGGCGCATCTTAAAGAGGCATAGCTGCGTTTGTCGTTCATAAGCGATAATATCCTGTCACGAGCGTTCTCCTTTTCCCGGTTTAACACCGTTTCGTCAAAGCCGCCGTCAATAACGACAGGCTCAAATACAACCGATAACAGCAGCCGCAGAAGCTCCGATAAAAGCTCCTCGCCGTTGGGAGCGTATTTGTCGCTTATGCTTTCGGCATCAAAGTAAAGGATATGATCCTCGCCTCGCTTTAACACCGTTCCCGTCATTGACGCACCGTAAAGATTTTCAAGATACTTTGAAATTGTTTCCGTATCCGGACAAAGGCGGCAGCCCCTGCGCATCACATAGGGGAGTATCGCATTCATTGCGGAGTCGCATTTGGTAAGCGGACGGTGTATAAAAATACCGACAGTGGTGGTTTTCAGCTTCGTCATCGGTATATACTTTAATGTAATGTTTGAATTTATACGTATTTCCTGCATTGTATATGCTGTCCTTTCAATTACTTAAAAATATTATATCTATATATTACCCCATTTTCAGCCGTATGTCAACCCGTAAATGCCATAATTTCCTCATGGGTGATATTTTCATGCAGCGCAAGATTGATTCCGTCTGCGATTGTGCGTGCGCATTTCTTTATCACGAGGTCTATATCCTTTGTTGTTACCATAAGCGGCAGAAGCTCTTCCGGGATTTCCTCGTCAGATATGCTCCTTGCATCAATAACCGTGGGAACACCGACTGCTATGACCGGGACACCGAGCGTTTGACGGTTTATTCCCTCACGGTCGTTGCCCACACCGGCACCGGGCTGTATGCCTGCATCGCTTATTTGTATCGTTGTCGCAACTCTGCGAATATCTGCGGCGGCGAGTGCGTCTATCGTTATTACAAGGTCGGGACGCAGACTGCTTACTATGCACTTTACGGTGTCGGCGGTTTCCATGCCTGTCGTGCCGAGCACGCCGGGAGTGACTGTGCATACGCCGCTTATGCCGCTGCCGAGATATTCGCTCATGTATTTTTTGAGATGATGTGTTACCATAACATTTTCGGCGGTTTCTATGCCGAGGGCATCGGGCGTTATGTCACGGTTTCCGAGTCCCGCAACGAGAGTCACGGAATCGGGAGTTATTTTTGCCATGCTGCGTATCTCGCGCGAGATAAGAGAACAGACGGTATCGTAATCCTCCGTGCTGTATCTCAGACGAGGGCAGTCTATTGTAACATAATTTCCGACAGACTTGCCGAGAGCCTTTTCTCCCTCGCTGTTTGTTATTTCCACTCTTGTCAGCTTAATGCCCTTTTCTTCGCTTTCCTTTACAATAACTCCCTCTGTTTTCTGCCCGTAGCCGCACGAAATTCGATGCGCCTCTACCGCCAGGTCGGTTCGTATATTTTTTGCCATGATCAATCCTCCGTTTTGTGTATACGCTTGATTTAATTAAGCGTATGACTGCATTATTTAATGACTGCTGAACAATTATGAAACGCAGCCGCATAGCGGCTTAAAAGCGTTTCATAATTGTTCAGGTGCAAGGTTTTTTCATAAATATGAAAAAATCCTTGCACCCCAAATAAATATTTTGTTCTCAAAATATT
>JAXDRV010000025.1:0-5877 GCA_034090805.1 Clostridia bacterium | reverse complement strand
CGGACGGAGTGATTTAATATTGTATCAGAGGGATAAATTTATTAACGCTGTCATTATAGAATTTAAAGTATGCAGAGATAACGAAGAGGTAGACGCTGCTGCCGAGAGGGCATTACGGCAGATTAATGATATGGATTATGCCGCCGATGCACGAGAACGTGGGTATAAAAATATATTAAAATACGGTGTGGCGTTTAAGAATAAGGTTTGCTGTGCTGTGTTTGAAAAAGAATAAATTATAAAAAACAACCGGGTGAAAAGCCCAATATCATTTAGTTAACCTGACAGCAAAGAGATTCAAACTTAAAATGTAGTTTGGGTCTCTTATAGCCTTGCGTACCTTTTTTGCCGTTCTCTTCTTTGAACGAGCTATCTGAAGATACTGTTTCCTTGCCTTTTTACGATATGTACGCGGTTTTTTGCCATTCCCGGGAATATGAATTTCATCAATAACTTTCTCGGTTATTTCACGAGCTTCATTCAGAAGTTCTGTATCCTGTGGGTACTTAATTTGTGATGGTACACATGTTGCATCAACTATCATTGTATGGTGTGGAATTTGCCAAGCAGGATGAGGACGGAAAATGGAAAGCGTGCTTTGATACTAAGGAAGCGATTGAAGCGTTGCAATATGTCAAGGATTTAAAATGGAAGTATAACGGAATGGGTGATCAATCTGTTATAAATCAGGATGATTTGTATAAGTATTTTGGTACGAATCAGGCAGCTATGATGTTTGCCGATCCACCATGCTCAAAGTTGGTGACACGGTATGGTATGAACAAGGATGATATCTTTGTTGCAAGAATGCCTGAAGGTCCCAAAGGACGTTTTTCTCAGATGGGCGGAAATCTTTGGGTGTTCGGTTCGCAGTCAACTCCGGAGCAGATTGAGGCAGGAATTAAGTGGCTTGGATATACAGGCGTCACACCTTTTACAGATGATGAAACGACTGAGAATTATAGGAAAACGCTTGAAGATTCAGTTGAAAAGAATGAAATAGTTTTGCCCGAAGTTGCGTTTAAAATATGGAATAGTAACGAGAAGACTGAAAAGTTTAACCAAATAAGAAAAGAATATTCAAATGTTAATTATTGTGGGCTGGTCTCTTGTCATAGGATTCCCTATGCCGTTTATTAGTGCAGTTATGCTTAATGAGCTGCTGCACTGGAAGGGATATTTTAAGATAACTACATATCTGCCGGTAATTATTCCCAGTATTGCAACCTGACTTATCTGGAAAATGGTATATATGGATGGTCAAGGCGAATGCTTAACATGCTGCTCTATTATTTTGGAATATCGCCTCAGAATTGGCTTTCGAATAAGAGCATAGTTATACCGCTTGTTATAATCTCAATGTCATGGAATGCGTTCGGCAGTACGATGATAGTGTATCTTGCATCACTGCAGAGTGTTAATAATGAGTTATACGAAGCAGCAAGGCTGGATGGTGCCGGTTTCTTCGGACGTATACGATATGTACTTCTGCCGCATATGCGCGGTATAATGATGTTAATGGCAATACGCCAGATTATATGCGTATTCAACGTAACGGAGCAGCCGCTTACGATGACCGGCGGAGGACCTAACGGTGCTTCGCTGTCCATCAGACTTACAAATTATTTTTATGCATTTAAATACGGCCAGTATGAAAAATCACTTGCTCTGGGGGTTATAACCTTCGCTGTATATGACGTTTGTGGACGTACCGCTGCTGCATATAAATCTTGTCGGCTCGTATGCGCCGATATGGTTAATGGCGGGAGTAAGTGCATTCAATGTACTGTTGTTCAGAAACTTTTTCAACAGCATACCGATGTCGTATCTTGAGGCGGCAAGGATTGATGGCTGTTCGGATTTGGGAATATTTATAAAGATAATAATTCCGCTTTCCAAGCCGATAATAATGGTGGTGACGATATTCTCGGTTACGGAAACCTGGGGTAATTTCATGTGGCCGTATCTGATTTTGGGAAATACGGCAAAAGAACCGGTGTCAGTAATGCTTTACAGATTGAGTACAGGTGCATCCTTGCTGGATAATGAATACATGATACTTCTTATGCTTTCGATTATACCTATGATAATAATATATGCCATATTCTCAAAGCATATAATGGGTGGACTAAATATGAGTGATCTGAAAGGCTGATATGGAGAACAATATATAAAAACCCTCTTCGAAATCGGAGAGGGTTTTTGTGGTATAATGATTATATTTATTATTGATATGCAGAGAATGTGGGTTATAATTCATCCACAGAAAGTGTGAACAGTGCAGTTAGATGAAATAAGTTCTGCGGCGGTAGAGTTTGATATGGGCAATCGTGTGGGAAATATATATTTCAGTGATGAGGCTTGCGGATTTAAGATTAATATAAGTAATAAGTTAACTCAAAGCTATAGTGCAGATATAAATTTATTAAAACCGTAATATTTGAGAAACAAAATGCTGACGATACATACGGTACGGATGTAAACAGCAATATCAGTAGTCTATATATGCGATAATTATTACAAAAACGAAGTAACGGAGTTTACCAATGTAATAAAAAGCTATAAAATTAATAACGGAGTTATACCGGGTAATTTTTTTGAGGGATTTAAGATGTCACACGGATATGTCTCACAGACAGAAGGTAATTTGATTCAATGGGGTTATGCAAAGCCGGGAGACAGAGATGAGATATACAATCTGAGCCTTGATTCATCAAAAGCGAAAATACTTGTATTCGACAGAGAGGAAAAGAAGGGCAGGACAGGTACGGCTTCGGATATTGTCGGATATTATAAAGCAGCGTCAGGCTTCTCGAAAATAATTACATTATCAGAGAGTGCGATAATAAGTCAGATTATTGTATACAATTAAAACCGGTCAAAGAAGGGGTTTAAAATAGACCGGGAATTTATCACGGTGTGTAATGGTGAGTGGGCGGAAGGAAATTTGAAAATAATGCGTCATTTTAATGATGGAGATTTTGAACCTTAAAACAATATACCATGCAGCTGATGAAGAAAGCGGATATGCAAATATGCTCAAAGTAAAAGAAAAATGGGAATCCAAATATCCAAATGCAATGAACCGCTGGGAGGAAAACTGGGATGTATTAACACCGATGTTTAAATTTTCAAACTTACCCCCGTTACCCTCGTTACCCACATGAACTACTACTGCTGCTAATATTATATATTTGCACCTATATATGCAACATATCATTGATAGCAGAGAATCCTTGACAGGACGGAAATTTTATGATATATTACAGTTAGGACATGGGGTGAAAGCCCTGTCTGAAAAACACTATTTTACCATAGAAAGCTAATTTACAGAAAAAACTTCGCACGCCCGACCTTTGAACAGTTCGGATTTGATGATGTGAGTTTCACCATAACAATATTATCCGAACTTTTTATGTTTGCGATAATAGTAAAACTCCGCAGCAAGTAATATTGCCGCGGAGTTTTTTTTACCTCCCAATCACCTTACAAGCCCTGTACACCACAACGCACACCCACAGCTGCATATGGTTCAGCCCAAGCGTCCTTGTGCCGTTATTGTCCTTGCCGGTGCCGGTGATGATGCCCTTGTCAACGCACCACTTGACCGCCTCATGCGCCCATGTCGGCATATTGCCGTCCACGTAGTCGCAGATAAACGTCCCACCGATACTTTTCTTTAGCTTTTCGTTTTCGTCCGTCAGAGCCGCTATTTTAGCGTCCTGATCGGCTATCATGCTTTTTAATTCCTCATACTGCGCCATTGTCAATTCCTCCTCAACTATACTGTAGTCCGGTCTGCAAAACTTTGTTCCCGGAAGGCTGCTGTTGTAATATCCTTTTTTGCACACGCCTCCGCCGTTGGCGATTATGCTGCTGCCGCCGGAGGTGTTGCCCTCCACGGTTTCAAAATAATCGCCATCCACCGCCGTCACAATGCCCGTATGTACAAATGTTCCGTTACGCTTGAATATCACAACATCGCCCCGCTGCGGATTTGAGTGCAGCGTGAATAGGCTCGCCAGTGTCGGGCAGTAGACGAACGGATAATGTCTTAACAGCTTGTCCGCATTGTCCCTGCCGAATGCCTGAACGAAGCACCACGTTACAAAACAAGCGCACCACGGCTCGCCCTGATACTCAGGCTTTATCTGCGCCCAGTATTTTGTGTAATTTCCGCTGCCTGCGTTTGCTGTTTTGTCGTACAGATTTGCGCAGCTGCGCTTTTCCAAATATCCTATCTCGGATTTTGCTATGCCGATAAGCTTATCGATTGCGTTCATGATGTCCACCTCACTTTAAGCCGTTCGGCTTGTAATACTGCATTGCCGTTTTGCTGTCCGTAAGTCCCGTGCTTGTGGGGTCTATCACCGCATTGTATACGCTGATTACGACCATGCCCAACACATACGGGTTTGACGCCGCCTCAAACAGCATATTTCCGACTGCCGACCAAGTTGTCAAGTCCTGTGCCGTAAGTCCCATGTATGCCAGTATCGGCGTTATGAACGACAGGATAAGCTGTACATAAAACATCGGATTTTTAAATCTGATTTTCCAATTGATACCCATTTTAAATTTCTCCTTTCAGCTCGTCAATTTGGTGCTGATGCGCTTTTAATGTGTTTTCCGCAACCGCCATGCGCTCCACTACTTTGTTGTGCTTTTCAACCGTACGCTCAAGCTGTTCAATGCGGTACAGCGTCTTGTTATTCGACACCAGTCCGACGATAATCGAACCGCCCAGCGTGCCGATAAGCGACAAAACCGCAACTACTATTGTGCTGTCCAATCCTCAATCACCTCCTTGACCCACTCCTGCGTTATGCTGTCCTCGTTCTCGGCGTATCGTGATACCCACGTATATCCGTCCTCGTCCTCCGGACGCTCCGCACCGATGAGCGGCTTGTAGCCGACTGCCTTTAGCTGTTCGTCTGTGGGATTTGCGTAAATTCTGCCGTCATGACGGACGTACGTCCCCGTAAACGGTACGGGGAAACCGTTGTTTAATTTGTAAAGCATGGTTATACCTCCTTTGATGAATAATATTCCGCAGTCATGCCCGTAGGCTCGACTGTCGCCGTTGATGTGAGTATGTTTGTGCCTTTTTGCAGGTGTAACGAAAGGCTGTCCCAGTCGATTGTGTCGGATATGTCGGTTTCTATCGGTGTCCCAAGCTTGTAATAAGCTGTTATCGGATTGTCCGCAAGATAAGCATTTGCTTTTTCGACTAATTGGCGATCGGTGTCGGTGTCCTCTGCGCCTATTCGGGCCTTGTTCAGACTGAAATAGTAATACCTGTTCAAGTCGATGTGCATAAACAAACATTCAAAATTACCGGTAAAGGCGTTTTTCCCCTCGCCAAGACATTGTAATTTATCACACATCATTCTTGCGCCTTTATAGCTTATATTAGGATTTAAACTTTGCGAAAACCGTATAACATTATCAAATTTTTTATAAACAGCCATAGCGGATAATATAATTTCTCGTGTTTTATCCGTCCGCACAGCCTTTTTCTTCTCAAAATCGAGCGTGATACTATCCGTATAATCGTCAATCCCATATAACGGCTTGTCCGTGTATATGTTGACGGTGTCGCCGGTATCGCACTCAATCGGCACACGATAGCCATACGGCTCCGTCTTATCCCCAACTCCGACCACCTCAACGGGCGCATCGGGCGAGGGTTTGCCGTCCTGCACTGCATTTCCCGCAACGGACAGCGACACAATGTCACTGTCCATGCAGTCCGTTAATGTAAGCGGATAACCGCTTGCCTTGCGCAGATACCCTCTGAAGTTCACACCTCGCATTAATGCCATGTACTTACGTCTTAAATAATTCATATCGCATAACCTCCCACAACTCCGACAA
>JAXDRV010000024.1:0-4092 GCA_034090805.1 Clostridia bacterium | reverse complement strand
CCATGTTTACCACATCAACCGAATTTCTGCCCTCCGCAAGCTCATATACAAACCTGTCCGTCATATCAAAAGGAATGTTGCTGTCAAGCATTACCGCATCACCGAGGCTTATTCCGTCCGCAGTGTTAAATACCGCCCTGCCGACAGGCTTTGCCGAAAACACAACAGCAAGCTCCGCAGTCTTGCCCCGCCGCTCCGGCGTAAACGTGACATTTGATATTACCTTTGCGTCCCACTTAACTCCGGCGCAGTCGTCAAATATCAAATCACCTCTGCCGCACAGCCAGTGCGATACCTTAACCGCCTTTTTCTGCAATTCCGACATATTATCGGCGCATATCCGCATAAGCACCTCAAAATTCCTTTGCTTGTAAAATGCTCTTTTGTACTCGTTCGCTTCTGAAAAGTCAAACTCCCCGTCCGATAACGGCATATCATATGCGCTTGTTTTCATATCCGGCAGGAGCGAACGCCCCTTTGTTTTGGCAATGACTCCGAACTCCGACGAGTGTTTGTTTCTGTATGTTATTCCGTAGTGCATTTTAATACCTCCGTTCTGCCGCCATGCGGCAACAAAATCTGACGTGGAAAAGACACAAGCAGGTCGCTCGAAAGGCTGCCGCCGACGTATGTGTATACTTCAAGGCAGACTTTCGAGATGAGATGCGCAGTGTATTTTTCACGTCAGTATCCTCCTAAGGCTCTGTTTAACTTATAAATAAAATTACCCTCTATATTCGGCATTTGAATATTGTAATGCGTGTCACCGTACGTGCTTGTATTTCCGCCCTGCACCTTGATGTTCCTTATCGCCGTCAAAAGCTCGCCCATTATGGATCTCATGTCCTCCGGAATTGTATTCAGTGCCTTTATATACTGCTCAGCCGATGCCGCAGAACCGCTTATTGCCGCAAGGTATGTTTTCTTGCCCGCCTCAAGCCTGTTATAATCTCGCCTGATACTCTCCAATTCCGCCGCCTGCCGCTGTTCAAGCTCATAAGCGGCTTTTTCGTGACGGTAATCCGCAAGCTTCTCATTTGCGCTCTTAAGCGCCTCCTTGCCCCTTGCCGTAACCGCTCCGCTGTACAGCTTTACAAGCTCCGTCTGCTCCTTGATGTTATCGTCAAGCTTTGCCATGCTCCACTTATCCTCAAAAGCGTCCTTTGCCTGCTTTAGGCTTTCCTCGGTTTTGGTTACATACTCCTCGGCATTCTTTAGCATTGCATCGTATGTATCGCTTTGCTTTTTGTACCATTCCATATGAGCGTCCTGATAATCATAGATATATTCTTCATAGCTTATCTTTCCGTCATTATAGAATTTTTGGATTTTTGCCTTGTACCGTTCCAAATACTCAAGCTCACTGTCAAGTCCCCAGCCGTAAACCTCGGCACGCTTTCGGTACTGAGCCGCATCCTTTTTCCACGCTTCATACTCGGCACTGTTTGCCTCGCTGATTTTATCGGCTTTCATGTCGCCTATTTTCTGCATGGATATATGGTGTTCCTTTGCGGTTATAAGCCCTTTTGCGTAGTATTCATCGGTGTATGCCGCCATTCGGTCAAGACCGGCTATGTAATCCTCCACAGCAAGGTTGTTGTACTTTTCCTCATGCTCAAGCCATGCCTTGGAATTTGCTATACGTGCGTCGTACATATCCTCGCCGAGGTCGACAAGATACTTGTCCGCCTCCTTTGCGGTAATCTTGCCCTCGGCAACGTATTTGTTCTCACGCTCACGTACTCGGTCAAATGCGCTTACTGCCGTATCTCCCCATGACTCCCAGTCGTTTAACTCAGCACGGTCAAGTATATAATTCTTTGACTGCTCGTTCTGCTCGTCACGTACCTTTCTTGCTGCGGTGAATATCTCCTCGGCAATATCCTCGGCATCCTTTATGTTATCCTTAAACTTGCCGGACAGCTCAACCCATTTGTCAAGCTCCTCGGTGACTGTAACCGCACGTATCTTTGTGGTGTGCGTCCATGCGTCCCGTGCCTCCTTGAATGCGTCGGAGTTGTCCTTGCCCTCGGCATAATGCGGAATGCCCATGCCCGACATTATGGCTTTTGTCTGCGAGGCTGTGTATACCTTTGCACCCTTTGACAGCGGCAGAATAACGTTTCTGCCCTGTGGGATAAACGCACGCCCTCCGTCTATGATAAGCTCCCTCGGGTCGGATATGCCCTTTTGGTCGTTTACCATAGCCAAACCGCCGGAGAAGTTTTGTGTGCCTTTGGCAAGACCGAAACCTGTTTGACGAGTACCTAAAACTGTATTTACTGTAATTGTTACGGTTTTGTCCTTTACTGAGTTTACTTTTGCCTTTGCAGATTCCACACCCGGTCCGGTTCCATCTTGCGCCGTTAGAGAACTTTTTTTGCTTGCAGGAACAGAATTAATGTTTGCTGTAGCACTTGCTGTAGCAGATGATGTATTATCTTCGGCATTCAAGCCAGTATTATGTTCGGACGGTATTAAATTTATTTCTCCCGTAACCAAATTAATAACACCTATTGCTTCGCCGCCCTCTGCGGTAAGTGTCGCAGTCCCGGTCTTACCGTCATAGTTTTCAAGACTGTAGTCGATACCGTTTATTGTGGCTATAGCCGGTTTTCCGTCAGCGGTAAATGTCACTACGCATTTTTTACCGTCTAAGTCGTTGACCTTATCATTAACATTATCAACTCCCGATGTATCGCCCTTTGTATTTACTTTTACGGCAAAGGTCTTGCCGTCAAGGTTTTTCACCTTTTGTTCGAGCGTTTCAACAATGCTGATATTCCCCTTGGCATCAATCTGTATTTGCTTGTTTGCCGGCAGCAGACCCAAACTGCGGGAAAGACTTGTTAATTGTTCACCTGTTACTTCTGACTGACCTGACAGAGCCTTAAAATTATCAACGACTTTCTGCATTCCGCCGTCTGTATTCGCTGCGCTTGAAATATCCTCAAAGCCGCTTTTTATCAACGCTCCGCCCATTTGTGCCTGTTCAGCTGTCATTCCGAACTGTTGCCCGACACGCATATAATCCTTTGCAACATTGTCCAAAGCACCTTGTCCCGCTTTCAATGCACCGCTTAAACCATCAACACCGTTCATGGCAAATGCCGCTTGATTAGCGTAATAATTAGTATTAAGTCCGGCATTTTGCACTGCTAATGATAAATTGTCGAGATCTTGCGCAACTGCTTTAGCATCTTTACTTTGTGCATCAAACGCTAACCACGAAAGAGAATTCTCTGCGTATTGCTTTGATTTTTGCACATACCCGTCAATGCTCTCGCTTAAGCTGTCTGCCTCCCCCTTTAAATACACTGCTGTTTTTCCGGCTCCCTTTTCAATATTTTCCAGCATTCCCATTACAGAGCCATAAGAATTAGTCGTATACTTATCATTCTCAGAAAAGGTTTCATTCAGCCGCCTAAATTCTCTTTGAGTATTTTCGGTTGACAGCGCATTAAAATCCTTTATTAATTTAACTGCACCATCGTGGTATTCATTTTGACTTATACCTCCGCTTTCATAAGCGTCATGTAAATTCTTTAATTGCTTAGATGCCGCAGCAGCACCGCTTGATAAGTTCTCAAAATCTCGTTGTCTGTATCTAACATCGATTAAGTTTGTCTTGTTCTCGTCAAACTGCCCCTTATCAGCCTTAATGCTTTCGCCTAGTGTATTCGCTTCGTTCACCGCCATCGTCCGCTGCAGCGTCTTTGCTTTATTAATTGCCTCGTCAAGATCTGTTGTATTTACATTGACATTGTATTTTTCTGATAGTATCTGTTTTATTTCGTTCAGCCTTTTTACTGCATTGGCATACTCAGTATCGTTCAAGCTGCCGTTTTGCATCTTACCACGCAAATCCGCCGCTTCTTTTTGGAGTGAGGTCAATTCATCAAGATTACTTTTGTAAGTATCAAGCTTTTCTATGCCCTTTTCCATATCCGGTAACAGGTTAAGCTGCGCTTCTCTGTAACCGTCATATGCCTTTTTACCCGCAACCACGGCAAGAGTAACTGCCGCTATGCCCGCAGTCGCAGGACCCGCCGCAGAAGCTACCGACGCAAGAGCCGGGGCGAATTTTGCAAA
>JAXDRV010000023.1:0-8813 GCA_034090805.1 Clostridia bacterium | reverse complement strand
ATTTCCTTTACATCCACATCACGCAGCGATATGTTTTCTTTTACGGCAATTGCTGCCGCTGTTCCTGCGGCTTCTCCGAGAGCCATGGCAATGGGCATTGCACGGAAATTTGAGTGAGCCAAATGGCTCCCGCTTATATTTCTGCCGGAAAGGAGGAGCCTGTCAATGTTTTCGGGAAGGAGGCAGCCATATGGAATTGTATAGTCCTTGGGCTGTTTCCAATCATGCTGCACACCTGTTTTATCGATGCTTGCGCCGGATAGATTATGAACGTCAAAATTGAAAAATGCACGTTTTACTACCCAATCATTATATTCACGCGCCTCCAGTATATCATCTGCGGAAAGCGATTGAACACCTTTAAAATGCCGTGTTTCTCTGATGCCGAGAAGAGATGCCGAACTCATAAGCCAGCAGTTTTCATATCCCGGAACATATTCATGCAAAAATTTTATGATCGGCTCAATTTGTGAGCGGCATATCTTAGCGCCTTTTGTAAGGTCAGCTGCGTTTGTCCCGTCGATGTCTATACAGTTTGTCATGTTGCAGCAAACCGTCCCGGGAGTAGTTTGGCGGTAAAGCAGTACGTGCCCCGCCGGGAACGGCAGCAATTCTTTTGCTTTGGACTGAAGCTCGCCGCGTGCGGTTTCGACCTTTGTTTCAAATGAGCCGGGGAAAACCGCTCTGCTGTAATCAACACCGCCCACCTTGAACATAATCGTACAGGGCTGCATCTTTCCGTCCGTTTCTCTGCCTTTGAAATACGGAACTCCGGCAGCGGCGGCTGCGTCTCCGTCACCGGTAGCGTCAATTACGCATTTTGCCTTTATAAGCCCTCTGCCGCTCTTGTTTTGAACAATTACGCCAATAATTCGGCCGTTTTCTACAACAGCATCGCAGACAAGCGTATAAAATAATACCTTTACTCCCGCTTCATCTGCCATTTCATCAAGAAGAATTTTTAATACTTCCTGGTTGATTGAATTTTCACCGCAGTCGTTTTCATCGACCCAACCGAGCGCTTGACACTTCTCATATGAACGTTTGTAAATTTCAGATAAAATTTTGCTTGACGAGTGCCCTGTCCAGTGGGACATCATTCCGGATGTGGCTATTCCGCCCAAACAATCTTGTGCTTCAACCAGCAATACATCCGCACCCATGCGTCCGGCTCTTATAGCTGCGCCTATGCCGGCGGGGCCGCCCCCGCAGACCAGAACGTCCACGTCGGCAATAACCGGGATTTCCTTAGCTTTTTCGATATATGTATTCATGAATACCGTCCTCCTATTGACTTTTATTTTAATTCAGTATATAATAAATTTATAAAGTAAACCTTTAATATTTGATGGATTTTCTTTAAAATTCGATTATTTCGAGGTGAGTATGATGAAAGATACGTTAAAGGATATTACCGAATATATTGATTTTTTGCGAGGATGCGGTTGGTGCGTTATGCTGAGCTGTTTTGGCAATCATTTTGGTGATTGTGTTCCGATTCTTTTGGAGTACGAGGTGCATCAGCTCCCTATATGCGCATATCTGAAGTTAAATCCCGCTATGCGGAAAAAATGTATTCTCAACAAACGTATGCTGGAGAAGAAGCGCCCGGCGTGTACATATTATTCGCATTGCCATGCGGGAGTCGAGGAGTATGTATATCCGATAATATATGAAAACCAAAATATAATGTGTGTAAATATCTCCGGCTACAGGGGGAAGATTCCGCGTTCTGCGGATTGCGCAAAAGCTATCGAAAAACACGGTGATTCAAAATTCAGACGACTGTATCAGGAGCTTTCGGACGATGTGCCGGACACAGATAAAATAAAACAAATAATCCGCCCTCTTGAATATATGGTTTGCGAGCTGTACCGAAAATGCAAAAACAACGAACAGCCTGATACCTCGCAAAAAATCATATTCCGAAAAGCAATTACCTTTATTTATGAAAATTACAGCGGAAAAATTACGTGTGCTGACGTTGCCTATGCGGTTAGCTATTCGGAGGCACATTTAAGACATATCTTTTCCGTAGAATGCG
This sequence comes from Clostridia bacterium, assembly GCA_034090805.1. Taxonomy (GTDB): domain Bacteria; phylum Bacillota; class Clostridia; order UBA1381; family UBA1381; genus Ornithomonoglobus_A. The sequence continues at coordinate 6,769 of JAXDRV010000023.1, read as the reverse complement.
GAAGATCAATCATGGAATATATAAACGATGTCAGGTTGTCCCGCGCCGCCGAAATGCTGAAAAACACAAAATACGGAATAACCGATGTTGCATTTTCCTGTGGATTTACGGATTCAAATTACTTTTCGACTGCCTTTAAGAAAAAATACGGGATGCCGCCAAAGGCATACAGACAAGAGTGACATTATTTCTGTCACTCAAAGTAATCCAAATTCATCTTATAATCCCGCAGTCGTAAGAGTCACAAAAAATCTTCTCTTAATAAAATATACTTGAATTGTTTTGATTTGTGTGTTATAATTTAAATATCCTAAATCGGAGATTATAGACAGAGAACGTGCACTTAATGCTTTTGAAAGATTGTATAAGTCGAATAAATTTGAATTAGCGGTGATAAGGCAGATACGGCAGTTCGGGCGGATAATGATTACAGCTACGGTATGGGATAATAATTTTAAAAATAAAACAGGAGGTAGAGTTTATGGACACAATACAAAGCTATAAATGCCCATGCTGCGGCGCTCCGCTTGCGTTTAACGCAGCAAAGCAGAAGCTGCACTGCAAATCCTGCGGAACGGATTTTGATGTCGACACGATGAAACAGCTTGATGAGGCAAACGAAAACGGGATGACTTCTTCAAAATACGACTGGGAGCATTATGAGCCGAGAAGCTTTGAGGATAGCGAGACAGTCAATCTTTCTTCCTATTCCTGCCCCTCATGCGGTGCGGAGATTACGGGGGATGACACGCTGGGCTCAACGGTATGCCCATACTGCGGAAATTCCACCATCGTCAAAGGACAGTTTGAGGGTTCGCTTCGCCCTGATTATGTAATTCCGTTTAAGTTGGATAAAAACGCGGCTATGGCTGAGTTTGAACAAGCGTATAAAAATGCACCTTTTCTTCCTGATGAGTTTAAGGACAAAAAGAAAATTGAAGAAATGTCGGGGGTATACATACCGTTTTGGATGTTTGACTGTGACTGCAATGCGGATATACGATATAATGCGCAGCGAATAACGCACTGGAGTGATTCGGATTACGAATACACCAAAACCGATTTCTATAAGCTGATCCGATCGGGAAGCATTGGCTTTGCAAACATTCCGGTGGACGGCTCAAAAAAAGCGGATGATGCCTATATGGAGGCTGTAGAACCCTTTGATTATACTGATGCGGTAGACTTTAATACAGCATACCTTTCCGGGTATCTTGCCGATAAATATGATGTAACGGCAGAGGAAAGTATTGACAGAGCGAATGAACGAGTGAAAAAAAGCACCGAAGATGCCTTTGCTCAAACGGCATCGGGTTATTCAGCTGTTATTCCCGAAACCTCTTATGTGAATTTTTCAAACGGAAAAATCAGGTATTCGCTTCTTCCGGTATGGATGCTTAACATAAAATACCGTGGCGAGAATTACCAATATGCCATAAACGGGCAGACAGGAAAAACAGTCGGAAAATATCCGATAGATAAAAAGAAAAAATGGCTGTATTTTGGAAAAGTATATGCGATCGGTCTTGTGGTTTGCATAGCCGCCGCAAAACTTTTCGGACTGCTGTAGGGGGGTGAAGAGATGAAAAAAACATGGTCTTTTATTCTGTTGCTCCTTGTTATGTGTGCTGCCGTATTGCCGTTTTCGGCAACTGCGGAACACGCACCCTCTGTGCAGGATGATTCCGGTGTGCTGTCGGATTATGAATACGAAGCACTGTCAGAAAGGCTTGATGCTCTGCGCAGTACATACAATGTTGACGCAGCCTTCATTATAAGCAATGAAGCTGTAATGGGTGACGCACAGGCAAAAGCGGATGATATATACGATTACGGTGGATACGGCATAGGCGAAAATCATGACGGCATTTTATACTTTGTTAGCAAATCAAGCCGTAAATATGCTTTTTCCACCTGCGGCAGGGCGATAGAGATATTTAACGATGACGGTCTGGAATATATCGACAATGCAATGCTGTCTTACCTGAAAAAAGGCGAGTATTATCGTGCAGGTATGATATATGCCGATAAGTGCGAAGAACTGATGGAAATGGCGGCAAACGGAAAGCCGTATAAAAATAAAATAAATATACTGTATGCTATTGCGGGAATTATTTTCATACCTTTGGTAATAGCGTTAATATTAATGGCACGCAAGCTCTCAAAAATGAATACGGCGGTTATGCAGCACGGAGCGGCGAATTATATAAAGCCGGGAAGTATGAATATAGATTTTTCACGTGATATATTTCTTTACAGTACGGTTGCCAAAACGGAAAAGCCAAAATCCGACAGTACAACACATACATCCTCGTCCGGGACTGAACATGGCGGAAGAAGTGGGAGCTTTTGATGTAATATAAAATTAGTGAATTGTAAAATATCGGCTAAATTAATTTTTGAAAGGAGACATACATATGGGATTATTAAAAGCGGGAGTCGGGGCACTGGGCGGCGTGCTTGCTGATTCGTGGAGAGATTATTTTTATTGTGAGAGCTTGGACGCAGACGTTCTTGTAGCAAAAGGAGAAAAAAGAGCCGGGGGCAGAAGCTCGAACAAGAAAGGAACAGACAATATTATTTCCAACGGCTCTGTTATCAACGTCAATGACGGACAGTGTATGATAATCGTGGAAAGCGGCAAGGTGGTTGACGTCTGTGCCGAACCCGGCGAATTTGTATATGATGCCGGAACAGAACCGAGTATTTTTTACGGTAATTTGAGCGAAAACGTCAAAAAGAGCTTTTCCGAAATCGGCAAGCGTTTTACATTTGGCGGTGAACCGGGTAAGGATCAGAGAATTTACTTTTTCAATACAAAGGAGATTATGGGAAACAAATACGGAACGCCTTCTCCTGTTCCGTTCAGAGTTGTTGACAATAATATTGGGCTTGATGTAGACATTGCGATACGCTGTCACGGAGAATATTCTTATAAAATCACGAATCCGATGCTGTTTTATACAAATGTATGCGGCAACGTGGATGATATGTATCTAAGGGAAACGATTGACAGTCAGTTAAAAACCGAGCTTTTGACAGCACTTCAGCCTGCCTTTGCAAGAATTTCGGATATGGGAATCCGCTACAGCTCACTTCCGGCGCATACAATGGAAATCGGCGATGCGTTAAATGAGGTTCTTTCCGCAAAATGGAGAGATTTGCGTGGTATTGAAATTGTAGCGTTTGGCGTCTCCTCTGTCAATGCTTCGGAGGAAGACGAAAAGATGATTAAGGAGATCCAAAGAAATGCAGCCTTCCGAAATCCGACAATGGCGGCGGCACACATGGTAGGCGCACAGGCACAGGCCATGCAGGACGCAGCCAAAAACGAGGGCGGAATGGGTGCTATGGGCGGCTTCTTCGGCATGAATATGGCACAGAACGCCGGCGGAGCTAATGCTGCAAATCTATTTGCTATGGGACAGCAGCAAACGCAAGCACAGCAACCGCAGACTGCACAATCGGGATGGACTTGCGTATGCGGTCAGGGCGGCAATACGGGTAAATTCTGCATGAACTGCGGCAAACCGCAGCCATCGGCAGACGGCTGGATCTGCTCATGCGGTACGGTCAACAAAGGCAAATTCTGCCAGAACTGCGGAAGCCCCAAGCCGGCAGGCGCACCGCTTTATAAATGCGATAAGTGCGGCTGGGAACCGGAGGATCCGGCAAACCCGCCGAAGTTCTGCCCGGAGTGCGGCGATATATTTGATGATAATGATAAAAAATAAAAATGCGAAAACAAACTACATAGGTATTGACGCTGTGCATTATACGGTTTTTGAAGGTGAATTACGAGCAGACTATTGTTACGCCTGCGGTAAATTACATTGCCGAAATGGGCGCACTGCGTGAAAACAAGGAATATTACATTAACGAAGCGGCAAAGCATATTGAAGTATTGCAGAGATTTTCCGGGATGCAGCCGAGCTTTCATCTTAACGAGATTGCGATCAGATTTTGGGATGATATATGGTTCGGCAAAAACAAAATGCCCGGCGATACGCTGCCGCATCATCTAAGCTGCCTGAGCGTGCGGGCGTATATGTCATACGGCAGGCTTTCCGGCGACAGGAGTTGGATTGAAAAGGCGGAGGAGTGTATCAGAAACTGTATGTGTCTTATCGGTGATGACGGCAGAGGTTCTGCGGCGTATGTATATCCCTACAGGCTTAACGGAATAAGAGGCGAATTTTATGATCCATGGTCAAATGACCAGGATTTGGTTCTCTACGATGCACTGTATTTTTCGGACTATGAGGATGTTTTTAAAATTTAATAATAAGTGCAAGGGAAAATGTGGATATTTTCCCTTGCACTTTTTTGTGTGGGTACACTCAAAAAATGAATTTGACAAGAAAATGCTGCTATGATATAATAATATGGTAAATGGTATTTGATAAACAAAATTAGGCGGTATAGCTGGAGAAAACTCGTTACACCGGAAATCAGACGGAGCGTAATTTATGAAAGAATTATATTTAAAAACAGCCGATATGAATTTACCGAAATTAAATGAGGAGATAGTGACTCCCGAAAATTCACGACAAATACTAAGCAGCGGTAAAAGATAATTATCAGTACAGTGTACATTCTGCCGTATGGATGGTGCTTGGCGGAGTGGTTACGGGAAAAGAGGCTGAGGAGATTTTACTCGGTGTTTTAAATTCAGCCGACAGCATAAAGCCTTTTACACCGTATATGCACCACTATGTGACAGAAGCTATGATTAAGCTCGGTTTGCTGAAAGAAGCTGCCGTATACATTAAAAAATACTGGGGAGGAATGGTAAAGCTCGGAGCAGATACATTTTTCGAGGTGTATGTACCGGATGATTTGGATTTTTCACCCTACGGAGATAAGAAATTGAATAGTATGTGCCATGCGTGGAGCTGCACACCTGCATATTTTATAAGAAAATATTTTGATAATTCCGGTATCTGAAAATACTTTTATAAAAAAATATAATTTGAGGAGGAGAATCATTATGAGTAAAAATTTTGGAGCATCAAATTGGAGGGAGTATATTCCTATACCGATTTTTGACGAACATCCCGAATATGAGGATTTCTACAATAAAGCATGGGAGTTGGCATTTGATCATATTAAGGATATACCGGGAATGCCGCAAACTCCGTATATGGACGAGGCATTCTGCGCAACACAGGTGTGGATATGGGACAGCTGCTTTATGTCGCTTTTTTGTAAATATGCGCGAGAAGCGTTCCCCGGTGTTGAAACATTTGATAATTTCTATAAAGCGCTTTATGAGGGAGTGCATCTTCCCGTAATTATTACGCCGCAGGGAGAGCCGGACTGGACTTTCGCCGTTCCCGGTGAGCCATACGAAATAAAGGTACACCTTGCCGACAATCCACCGCTTTTTGCATGGGCTGAATATGAAAATGCACTTATGAGCGGTGATAGGGAATACGTAAAAGAGCTTTTATATGAACGTAAAATTTTGCAGAAGCATTACAATTGGATAGAAAACTTGCACGAGAGCGTAAAACCGGATACAGTTCTGGTTCATACCTTCCTGACCGCTGAAAAATACGGCTATAAATGGGAAGGCGGCTGTTCGGGTATGGACAACACTCCTCGGGGCAGAACAGGCAGCCATGCGGAAAAACCGCGTCCGAACAATCCGGATATGCTCTGGCTTGACGCTATTTGCCAGCAGGCGTTGGCGGCGCATATGATTGCAAAGCTTTACGATATTATCGGAGATGATAAAGAAAAAGAGCAATGGAATAAAAAATATGAGGAAAAGAAACAAATTATAAACGACCTCTATTGGGATGATAAAGATAGATTCTATTATGACATTGACTGTAATACACACGAGTTTTACAGGGTTATGACAATCGCTTCTTATTGGACAATGACATCGGAAACGGCTGATGAGGAACGGGCGAAGATACTTGTGGAGCAGGTGTCAAATCCCGAAACCTTCGGCGGATTCGTGCCGCTTGTATCACTGTCGAGATCTGACAATGATTATGCGCCGAGCGGTAAATATTGGCGAGGCTCAATGTGGCTGCCTACCGCATATGCTGCCTTGAAAGGTTTGGCGTTATACGGATACTTTGAAGAGGCACACGCTGCGGCAGCGAAAATTGTAGAGCATATGTACAGAACATATACCGATTATACGCCGCACTCGATTTGGGAGTGTTATAATCCTGAAGAATACAAACCGGCTATGAATGAAAACGATTCGAAGATTGTGCGCAAGGATTTTTGCGGTTGGTCGGCACTTGGCCCGATTTCGGTATACATAGAGTTTGTGCTTGGCTTTCATACAATCAATGCATTTGAAAAAACGGTTAAATGGAATAAGCCTGATAGTTCGGTTGGCAGAGTCGGAATAAAGAATCTGCGTTTCGGAAACGTCGTAACAGACATCGTTGCTGACGGCGACAAATGCTCTGTTACTTCAAACGAAGCATATACCCTTGAGATAAACGGGATAAAATACGATATTGTACCGGGTGAAAACACTTTTGTGTTATAAGGTTTGCTTAACACTATTTATAAACATATAAAAAAAAGGAACTAAAATATAAAAAAAAAGAATTTACAAATCTTTAATTAACTTGTATAATATTAATAAAAATACAATTATAAATAATGCTCACTGAACAAATGCGATTTTCAATCGCATTTGGAAAAATTATGACTATTGTCAAAATTTTTCGTGTAAAATCAGAGATTTTACACAGTTCGCATTGATAAAGTCTGCCCAAATAAATATTTTGAGAAC
>JAXDRV010000022.1:0-4442 GCA_034090805.1 Clostridia bacterium | reverse complement strand
AATGGTTTGAAAATGTTGATGCGGCGATAAATGCTGCTCATGACTGTGGTATGGGTGCATGGGCATATGATGAAAACGGATGGCCGAGCGGCTTTGGCAACGGAGCCGTAAACGGTATGGGCGTAGAATATCAGCAAAAATATCTTAGAATGACAGATAATGAGCCGCAGGAGAACGTGATATGCAAAAGCGGTGAGCATTGGTTTTATTATGAGATAAATCCGTTCTATGTTGATACACTCGACAGTAAGGTAATAGCCGAGTTTATAAAAACATCGTATGAGCCTTATTATGAAAGATATGGCAATGAAATAGAGGGATTTTTCACTGATGAGCCTCAGATTTCAAGAAACGGAATGCCGTGGAGCTTTGTGTTTGAAGATGAGTACAGAGAGCGATATTCGGAGAATATTTTAGAGCATCTTGAAGAATTGTATTTGCCTGTCGGTGATTACAAAAACACAAGAGTGAAGTTTTGGAAAATGGTTACGGATTTGTTCTCATCTGCATTTATGAAACAAATCTATGATTGGTGCAGCGAAAAAGGACTGAAGCTTACCGGACATTTGGTATTGGAGGAAAACCTTGAATGCCAGCTTATAACAAACGGAGCTTGTATGCCGCACTATGAGTATATGCACATACCCGGAATGGACTGGCTCGGAAGAAATCTTTTTGATTGTCTGACACCAAAGCAGGTATCTTCTGTTTGCGAACAACTTGGCAAGGAACAAGTGTTGTCAGAAACCTTTGCAATGTGCGGTCACAATATAAGTTTTTCGGAATTAAAGGGCATTTATGAGTGGCAAATGGTGCATGGGATTAATTTATTGTGTCAGCACCTTGAGGGTTATTCATTAAGAGGAATAAGAAAGCGTGACTATCCTCCGGCAATGTATTATCAGCAGCCGTGGTGGGTTGAGTATGATAAATTCAATGATGCAATGTCAAGAATTGGTATGATACTTTCAAAGGGTAAAAAATCAGCCGATGTTCTTCTCCTTCATCCGCAGACAACAGCCTGGTCATTGTTTGATTGCAGCGACAATACAAAAATAAATGAGCTTAACGACAGATTTTTAAAGATTGTTAAGACATTGGAGCAAAAGCATATTGAATATCATCTCGGTGATGAAACAATTATGGAACGTCATGCAAGAGTGGAAAACGGTAAGCTGATAATCGGTGAACAGAGTTACTCAAAGGTGATTTGCGAACACTGTGATATGCTCTTTGAAAATACCGAAAAGCTGTTAAAAGAGTTTGTGCAATCGGGCGGCGAGATAATAACTGCCGATATATTGGAAAGTGCGGATGTGATTGATAATGAACGCATTACATACACAAAGCGTACATTTGACGGCTTTAATGTGCATTATTTTGTGAACACATCTGCAAATTACGAAAAAGGAGAATTTAATGTAAACGGAAAAATGCTTGATATATATTCGGGTGATGTGCTTGATTTTAGCGGAAGTCATGAATTTGAGCCGTGGGGAAGCCTTATGCTCATTGAGGACGGAAGTGAGAACATAAATCAAACAAGGGCTGAGCCTGCATATATAAGACCGAGCGGTGATTTTGAAGTTATAAACTCAACTCCGAACAGCCTTTTGCTTGATTGCTGCGATTATTATTTTGACGGTGAATTGCAGGAGAAAAACGGCTATGTTTTAAATATCTGCGAACGGGCAAATGCACTTGAAAGACCTGTTAAAATACATCAGGATTATCATTTTACCATGGCATATGTTCCAAATGAATTATTTATGGTATGTGAAACCCCTGAGATATTTGACATTAAGATGAACGGTAAAATAATAGATAAGACCGTTTGCGGAACCTTCATAGATAACAGCTTTAAAAAGATAGACATTTCAAAGTACGTTAAAGAGGGCGAGAATACAATATCATTTGACTGCGATTTTGTTCAGTCCGATGAGTTCTATGAAAACAGACGAAAGAGTTTTGTCTTTGAGAGTGAAAAGAACAAGCTTGTGTATGATATGGAAATAGAGGCGATATATCTCATAGGTGATTTTGCGGTGCGTACGGACGGAGAATGGACACAGCTTGACAAAAACGCGGTTCGATACAATGGGGGCTTTGTAATAGATAAGCCGAACAAAACCATAAAGCCGCAGAATATTGAAAAGCAAGGTTATCCGTTCTTCAGCGGAAGTCTTACGATAGAGGGCGAGATAGATGTTGCGGGCGAAAATCCCGTTTTGGAAATTGACCGAAAGGGCATCAACATAGTTGCGGTAGAGGGAAACGGCAAAAAACAAAGTATGCTCACAACTGACCGTATAAGCCTAAAGCAATTCGGAGTAACGGGCAAGACAAAGATAAGATTGACCCTTACGAATAACCTGCGAAATCTGTTAGGACCGCATCACTTAAAAGAGGGTGAGAGCTATTGCGTAGGACCGTTTTCGTTCTTTAAGGAAAATTGCTTGTGGAACGGTAATGCCCAGGACGGTTGGGATAATGATTACTGTTTTATGGGAATGGGAATATGAGGTATTAAGCGTAAACCATTAAGACAAAAGTATTGTACTGTATGGGTGCGTTTTATTAGTAAAATCAGGGAGGTGATGCTCGCTGCATTACAAACATATATCAATAGTGTAATTATACAAATAAACTAAGTGACAGGAGGAAAATCACAATGAAAAAATCTTTAATTTGTATGACGGCTGTTGCTGCAATGATAAAGGCGGCAATGAAATACAACGATATTGATATCATGGTATCGCCGTGGAGCCCTCCGCCGTATATGAAAACCAACGGACAAATGAATGAAGGGGCAAGCTTAAGAAAGAGTATTATGAATTATGGTCGCAGTTTTATGTGAAGTTTATCGAAAAATACCGCACAGAGGGCATAAGCGTAAACAGAATAACCGTTCAGAACGAGCCGAAGGCGGTGCAGACGTGGGATTCATGTGTTTACAACGCCGATGAAGAAGCGGAGCTTGTGAAAAATCATCTGGGCGAAAAAATGAAAAATATAGGAGTCGGAATATTATTCTGGGATCATAATAAAGAGCGCATATATGATCGTTCAAAGCCTATGATGGATATTGCCGCGGATTTAACGGAGGGTGCAGCTTTTCACTGGTATAGCGGAGATCACTTTGAACAGCTTGAAATATTCCATAAGCTTTATCCGGAGAAAAAGCTGTTTTTCTCTGAGGGATGCTATGAATACAGTCTCGGCAAAAGCGATACAACTGCAATAGGCGAGAAGTATGCACACGATATGATAGGTAACTTCAATAATTACTGCAACGGTTTTTATGATTGGAATTTACTCCTTAATAAAGAGGGAGGCCCCAATCATGTAGGAAACTTCTGTGATGCACCGATAATGGCAGACACCGCAAATGATAAGCTTATAATACATGATTCGTATTATTATATAAAGCATTTCAGCAGATTTGTAAAAAGAAATGCGGCGAGAATTGCAAGCAGCAAGTTTACTGATAAGCTTGACACCGTTTCGTTTGAGAATCCTGACGGCAGCATTGTTACGGTTGTGCTGAATTCATCGGATGAATGTTTTAACATATTTTTCAGGATTAAAGGGGAAGTGGCTTCGGCAAAGACAGAGCCGCACTCCATTGCAACATATATTTTTAAATGAGACAGAGGAGCGGATACAAATTATGAAACTGAAATTTTTGGGAACCGGAGCGGCAGACTGGTCACCGGAGGATAAAAGCAGGGATGAATATAGAAGATACGCCTCAATACTTATTGATGACGAGCTTTTAATCGATCCCGGTCCGCATATATTGGATTTTGAAACGGATTTCGGGTATAAGTCACTCTATGACAGAGCGGAAAATATTTTGCTAACACACTCTCACAGCGATCACCTCGATATCGGTGTGCTTAAACAGCTGTGCAGCGTGCAGCATAGAGATATTTGGTGTGAAAAAGGCGCGGTATCTGAGCTTGATACTGATGCGGAGCTTACGGTTCACGAAATTCCGCTGATGTGTGAAGTTAAAGTCGGCGAATACACCGTCACCGCACTGCCCGCGAATCACAGGACAGACGCTACTGATGAACAGCCCGTTCATTTTATAATAGAAAAAGATGATAAGCGTATTTTTTACGGCTGTGACGGAGCATGGTTTATGCAGGAAACATGGTATCATATGAAAAAATTCACCTTTGACTTGATTATTCTTGACGGTACACTCGGAGACGCGGAGGGGGATAACCGAATTTTCGAGCATAATAATCTGCATATGACGGAAATAATGTCCGAATCGATCAGAAAAGAAGGTATGCTAAAAGACGGCGGAAAAATTTTCATATCCCATCTATCACGTTATTCACACGGAACACAACAGGATGTTGAGAAACGTCTTAAGCCGTCGGATATTAAGGTTGCTTATGACAATCTGGAGGTTATTATTTAACATTCAA
>JAXDRV010000021.1:0-2086 GCA_034090805.1 Clostridia bacterium | reverse complement strand
AGATGATTTTGCCGATATTCCGCCGGAATATTTAGAGGAAGAATTACCGTTTTAATTTATAGGAGGTACAAATGGCATCGGGAATACCGTATTTTCCGCTTGATGTGCATTTGGACGACAAATTCAATTTAATCGAGGCAGAATTTGGCTTGACAGGATTTGCGGTAGTCGTTAAGCTCTTTCAGAAGATATACGGAGGGCAAGGTTACTACTGTGAATGGACAGAGGACGTTGCATTGTTGTTCAGCAGGAATATAGGCTTGGGTGGCAATGTCGTGTCCGAAATAGTGAGTGCTTCGATTAAAAGAGGTATATTTGACAAAGACATTTATGATAAGTATCGTGTGTTGACCTCGGCGGGAATACAAAAACGGTACTTTGAGGCAGTCAGCCGCCGTGTAAGTGTCGATGTTGAAAAAGCGTACCTCTTGGTTCAAGTCGCCCAAAAATACAAAAATGTAAACATTTTCGAGAAAAATGTATACATTTCAAGCGAAAATGTATACAGAAACAAACAAAGTAAAGAAGAGAAAAGAAAAGAAGAGAAAAGTAAAGAAAACAACAGTAAAGAAGAGCGGAGCGCCGTTGCTGCCGACCCGCTCCGGGAGTTAGTGAAAAAATACGAGGACAACATCGCTCCGATAACAAAATCGGTGCTTGACAGGATAAGCGACTGGTTAAATAGTGTTGACGCTGATGTTATTGCATATGCAATAGACGAGGCTGTCGGGCATAACGTCCGAACATGGAAATATGTTGAGGCTATTCTTAACAATCACTTTAAAGCGGGACGCACAACGCTTAAAGAAATCCAAACAGCAGGCAGAGCGCATAAAGTAAACCCGGACAACCTCGGTGTGTATGAGGATAACACGGGATTTGATTATGATAATATAGAGAAATTAATGCAAGAGAGGTACGACACATGAGAGCGGAATTTACAATCCCCGGCGAGCCGTGCGGCAAAGGCAGACCGAGGTTTACCAAAGCGGGACATACATACACGCCGCAAAAGACAGCGGTATACGAAAACCTCGTCAAGCTGGAGTATGAGCGCCAATGCAGTGGGATACGGTTTGACGAGGGTGCTGTCGGAATCAAGATAACGGCATATTTTGCGGTACCGAAATCGGTATCGAAAAAGAAAAAAGCCGAGATGATAAGCAGAAATGTATTCCCGACAAAAAAGCCGGATGCGGATAATATTCTGAAAATCGTTGCCGATGCCTTAAACGGCATTGCATACGGCGATGATAAACAGGTGGTAACGGCACAGGTGCAAAAGCAGTATGCGGAGCAGGCGCATACAAAGGTTGAGATATGGAGGTATGGAGATGATAGTAAGTGACGATTTTTACGACATGACGCATGACGAAATTGTCGAAGCGTTGTCGTATTGGTACAATGAATTTAAAACCGAAGCCGACAAGGCGGTTGCCGAGTATGAAGCGGACAGGCGGTCACATGATAAGCGGCAGCATATGCGGTTTTGTTCCGGCTGTCTGCTGGCAATCGGGTGTGTCTGCGATGATTTGGGTATATTGTTGGAAGATTGATAAAGGAGGAAACATAGCATGGCAAACATAATTAAAGATTTGGAATATCCGCTTAATCTTATATATGCGGTTTTTGAAGATGAGGCGGAGGAAATAGCGGAAAGAGCCGACACAGTTCCGGACTTTGACGCAAGTATCGAATATGTATTGTATACGTTAAGCGATAGGGAAAGGAAAATAATAAAAAATCGATTTGTTGATTTACTGACGCTTGAGCAAACAGGAAAGCTTTTCGGAGTAACAAGGGACAGAATAAGACAAATCGAGGCAAAGGCAATAAGAAAATTACGTTGCCCGAGCAGGGCGAAATATTTTAGATACGGCGTGTCGGCAATAATCGAAAATATCCGAACGGATTATTATAACAAATTTTCCGAGCTTGAGGGTAAGCTTATTGAACTTTGTAAGTTAAACGTAAAAACTGCCGATGAAGTTATTCAAGACCATGAGCTGCGCAGGAAATATGCGCCGACAAACATTGAACAAATGGACTTATCCGTTCGTTCATACAACTGCTTAAAAAGAGCCGG
>JAXDRV010000020.1:0-8247 GCA_034090805.1 Clostridia bacterium | reverse complement strand
TGATAAAGTCTGCCCAAATAAATATTTTGAGAGCAAAATATTTATTTGGGGTGCAAGGATTTTTTCATATTTATGAAAAAACCTTGCACCTGAACAATTATGAAACGCTTTTAAGCCGCTATGCGGCTGCGTTTCATAATTATTCAGCAGTCATTATATAATTAACATCGGAGGTGAGAACTATGGATTTAATAAAAAGCGGCAGACTTCTTTATAATTTAAGAAAAGCAAAGGGTATGACGCAAAAGCAGGTTGCCGATAAATTGAATATCTGTGCCAAAACAGTTTCAAAATGGGAAACCGGACATGGCTTTCCCGATGTTTCCGCAGTAGCGGAGCTGGCGGAAATACTCGGAGTGAGCGCAGAAACGATTTTATCGGGCAGATTGGAACAGAACACGGAGGAAACAGGCAATATGAAAAGAACGAAATTTTACGTATGTCCGCATTGCGGAGCGGTGATGCAGGGAACGGGGGAGTGCCGTATTGTATGCTGCGGAAAGCAGCTTGACCCGTTAAAGGCAAAAACAGCGGACGAACAACACAAAATAACCGTTTCGGAGATAGAAAACGATTACTATATTACATTTGACCACGAAATGACAAAGGAGCATTTTATCGGCTTTGCCGCATATGTCACGTATGATAAATCACTGACGGTGCGGCTGTATCCGGAGCAGGATTCGTCTGTCCGTATTCCGAAATTGTACGGTGGCAGACTGTATTACTATTGCAGCAGACACGGATTGTTTGAGTATAAGACCGATAAAAGAAAAAGCAAAACGGCTGAGCCGCAGACGGGTCTGACATCGCTGATGTCTGCATTTTCACGGGCGTATTGCTTTGAAAACGGAGAAAATCACATTTTTGCGGACAGTGCAGCAAAAAGCCTGTTTTCCGATGAGGAATACAGACAAATGGAAAAATATATTTCTTCCGCTTCGGAGGATGTTGAGGCATATGTGCATACGCAGCTTGCGCCGACACCGCTTGCAAGAGCGAGATTTTGCGAGGAAAGTCTGGAAAACGCCGTTAAGACAGGCACGGAGCAGTATGTGATACTCGGCAGCGGACTTGATACATTTGCGCTGAGAAACGAATACGGAAATCTGCGGATTTTTGAAGTTGACAAAAAGTCGGCGGTTGATGACAAAAAACGGCGGCTGAAACGTGCGGGAATGAAAATCCCTGATAATGTAAGCCTTGCGGCTGCCGATTTGGCGGCTGATAATTTGGAGGACGTGCTTTGCAGGAGCGGCTATGATAAGAGCAAAAAGACTTTCTTTTCCTGTTTGGGATTGCTTTATTATTTAACAAGGGAAGAAATATCAAAGCTTTTGGAAAATATAGCGGAATTTGCGGCGGACGGCAGCACGGTTGTGTTTGATTTTGGAGATAATCATCTGTTTTCGTCAAGCGTGCCGAGAGTAAGGAATATGACGCTGATGGCGGAAAAAAGCGGAGAACCGATGAAATCCTGCTTCGGGTACGGGGAGCTTGAACAGCTGCTTGAAAAGCACGGATTTTTGATTTATGAATTTTTAAACGATAAGGATATACAGCAGAGGTATTTTGAAAGGTGCACGGATAAAATGACGGCATTTGAACACATAAATTTTGCACTGGCTGTTTTAAAGTCAGAAAAGTTGCATATAAAGTGAAAAATTAATATTGATTTTTTTTGATAATATGATATAATGGCTTTAGCATGAATTTACAGCAGAAAAAACGTAAATTCGAGAGGAGTAAATATATGAGGAAATATGAAAATTTGCAGTGCTTGCATGAAAACACACTAAAGCCGAGGGCGCATTATATTCCTTATGACAGCCTTGAAAAGGCTCTTGCCGGGGATAAGACCGAATCGTCATATTACACGCTTTTAAACGGCGAATGGGATTTCAGATATTTCGCAAGAGATATTGACTGCCCGAAGGTTATTGACGAGTGGGACAGCGTAACCGTTCCGTCCTGCTGGCAGATGACAGGATATGAAAAGCCGTATTACACGAACGTAAATTATCCGTATCCCGTCGATCCTCCGTATGTTCCCGATGATAATCCTGTCGGAGTGTACAGAAAGTGCGTCAACGTGACGAACGAGGCTGCGGAGAAGGAGAATTATATTGTATTCGAGGGCGTGGCTCCCTGCTTTGAGCTGTTTGTGAACGGCGAATACATAGGATTTTCAACGGTTTCGCACAGTACCTCGGAGTTTAAAATAAAGCTTAATGCGGGAGAAAATGAAATTATCGCAAAGGTATACAAGTGGTGTACCGGAAGCTATCTTGAGGATCAGGACTTTTTCAGAAACAACGGAATTTTCAGAGATGTATATCTGCTTTCAAGGAACGAGGGACACCTGTTTGATGTTACGATAGGCTTTGACTCAAAGGGCATTTACTGCGATGAAAATTATACGGTTTACGATGCGGACGGAAATAAAACCGATTTATCGAATCCGATTTTATGGAGTGCGGAAAAGCCGTATCTTTATACCGCAGTCGTTGAAAAAGCGGGAGAATTTATCCCGTTTAAGATAGGCTTAAGAGATCAGAGCGTAAACGATAAAGGCGAGCTTTTAATAAACGGAGTAAGCGTAAAGCTCAAGGGTGTAAACCACCACGATACGCACCCGTTCGGCGGATATGCAATGAGCGAAGAATTTATGCGTTCGGAGCTTTTGAAGATGAAGGAGCTTAACATCAACGCAATAAGAACGTCACACTACCCGCCGCAGCCGGCGTTTATAGAGCTGTGCGATGAGCTGGGCTTTTATGTGATTGATGAGGCGGATATTGAAACACACGGCTTTGCAAACCGTAACTGTGACTGGGGATATGATTTATCGCCCATGTGGCCTTGTCAGAATCCCGACTGGCATGACGCATTTGTTGACAGAGCGGAAAGACTTTTTGAGCGTGACAAAAACCATACCTGTGTTGTTATGTGGAGTTTGGGCAACGAGTCGAATTTCGGCGAGAATTTCGTTGCAATGAGCGATTTCATACACGACAGACAAAATGAGATAAAGGGAATAAACCGATTGGTTCATTACGAAAATGCTTACTGCAACAACGACAGAACGAAAGATCCCGACTGCGTTGACGTTGTGAGCAGAATGTATCCCAGACCTGAGTATGCGTCAGAATACTACTACGCAACAGGCGATACAAGACCTTTTGTATGGTGCGAATACGCACATGCAATGGGCAACGGCCCCGGTGATTTGGCGGATTACTGGAAAGTTATTGACGCAACACCGTACATGATAGGCGCATTTATATGGGAATGGGCGGATCATGTTGCGCCGAACGAAAACGGAGAGCTGTGCTACGGCGGCGATTTCGGCGAGGAAACGCATGACGGCAACTTCTGCTGCGACGGTCTGGTGTTCAACGACAGAAGCTTTAAGGCGGGCTCCCTTGAGGCTAAGGCTGTTTATCAGCCGCTTGCGTCTGAGCTTAACGGCAAGGCTTTGACGGTTTATAACAAATACGACTTTACAAGCTTCGGAGAGCTTGATTTTGAATGGAGCATTACCGCAGACGGCAATGTTGTTCGGAGCGGAAAGCTTGAGCTTGATACTGCGCCGCACACATGCGAAACTGTGGAAATGGATTTTGAAGTACCCGACTGTCAATTCGGTGCATATCTGAATTTGTCGATGAAGGACAAGAGCGGAAGAGAGATTGCGTTCACTCAGCATATGATAGCCGACGCAAAGCCGCAGGAGCCGGGCGGAGCAAGGGCTGATATTTCCGTTGACGGAGAGTATGCGACAATATCGGGCGATGGATTTGAGTATAAATTCAATGTTCATTACGGCTGCATAGAAAAGCTTGACGAACAGCTTAAGTCTGCCGTAAAGCTGTCAGTATGGAGAGCACCGACGGACAACGACAGAAATATTAAAGCAAATTGGTTTAACGAAAATTATAATAAGGTTCACAACAAGGTTTACGGCGTGGATATAAATGACGGTGTAATAACGGTTAAGGGCGCACTTGCGGCTGTTTCGAGAGAAAACATCTTTGTATACACAGCCTCATACACCTTCTTTGCCGATGGAAGAATTGATGTTTCGGTTGACGGTGAATTTAACACAAAGCATGAATTTCTGCCAAGACTCGGATTTGAGTTTAAGACGGATGAGAAAAACTTCAAATATTTCGGCTACGGCCCGAATGAGGCGTATATCGATATGCACCACGGTTCAAAAATGGGAATGTACGAAAGTACGGCGGAAAATGAATATGTGGATTATATTAAGCCTCAGGAGCATGGCAACCACTACAATACAAAATATTTCAAGCTGGGTGATTTTGAATTTACTTCAAGAAAGGGCTTCGAGATAAATGTTTCGGAGTACAGCGTTGAGGAGCTTACACAAAAGGCACATAATTTTGAACTGAAAAAGGACAAAGCCGTAAATGTCCGCATAGATTACAAGGTGAGCGGCATAGGCTCAAACAGCTGCGGACCTCAGCTTGCGGAGCAGTATAAAATGAACGATAAAAACGTTCACTTTGCCTTTACCGTGAAAAAGAATATGTAATAAACACATACCGTATCTCATATTATTAAGCAATTGCAAAGTAATAATATCATGAAAGAGGTGCGGAATGTGACTGCGGAGGTTACATATAATAAAAACGGCAGGACGCTTCAGGAAATAACAGAACAAATATTTATACTGCAAATGAAAAATGCAGCCGCTCAGGCGAAGGAGGTAAAATCCGATGAGCGGCTGTAATTTTTTTAATGCAGGTATATATCTGCGCCTGTCGCGGGATGACGGTACGGAGCATGAAAGCGAAAGCATACAAAACCAAAAAGCATTTCTGCTGCAATATGCCGCTCAAAACCAAATATACGTAGCGGATATATATACAGACGACGGATATTCCGGAACAAATTACGACAGACCCGATTTTAAAAGGATGCTGTCGGATATAGAAAACGGGCGCATTAACTGCGTTATAACAAAGGATCTGTCAAGGCTCGGACGTGATTATATTATGACGGGACATTATCTGGAGAGGTATTTCCCTCAGCATAATGTAAGATATATAGCGGTCAATGACGGTGTGGATACTTATCGTGAAAACACAAATAATGACATGACCCCGTTTAGGGCGGTATTTAACGATATGTATGCCAAGGATATTTCAAAAAAAGTGCGCACAGCGTTAAATACCAAAAAGGAAAACGGCATTTTTATCGGTTCGATACCGCCCTATGGGTACAAAAAAGACCCTTTGGACAAAGGTCATTTAGTAGTCGATGCGGAAACGGCGGTGACGGTAAAACGGATATTTTCAATGTATTTATCCGGAGCGTCAAAGCTGGGCATTGCCGACAGGCTGTCGCTTGAGCGTATTCCCACGCCGTCGGAAAGCAAGAATTTAACAGCTACGCAGAAGCGCAGCAAGGGTGTGTGGAACGAATCGATAATACACCGTATTCTTACAAATCCAACATATATAGGTAATTTGACGCAAAACCGTGCAAGAAAAATAAATTATAAAATACAGCAAAAAAAGAATTTGCCTCAGGAGCAATGGATAACCGTAGAGAATACCCACGAGGCGATTATAGCAAAAAATGATTTTAATGCGGTGCAGGAATTACTGCAAAAAAGAACATATAAGCAAAGAGCGGGTAAGCCGCATTTGCTTTCGGGATTGCTTGAGTGTGCGGGCTGCCACGGGAAAATGACGTTTTCACGGGACGATACAAGAACATACGCTGTCTGCTCCGCATGGAAAAAGCACGCAAGGCTCAAAATATGCACACCGCACAGAATCAGAGAGGATTACCTTGAAAAAGAAGTGATAAATCAGCTGCGCCGCCATACGGAAAAATATCTTGATAAGGATAAAATTATCGAGGCTGTCGGAAAAATATACACAGAGCGCAGCGCAGAGCCATCGGAACCGGGACGCCTTGAGAAACGGCTTTCGGAGATTGAGGATACCATCGCAAATTTATATGCGGATAAGATACGAGGGATTGTGACGGAAGTGGATTTTATTAATATAAGCCGCCGATTGGATAGGGAAAGAGAAATGATATACAGTCAAATATCCGTATTAAACGGATCGGAGGGACTATATAATGATGCCGCAGATATGCTTGAGGATTTTTTAAGTTTTAAAAATATTGAAAGAAATACACTGGTGCTGCTGATTAACAAAATTGAAGTGTTTAGCGCAGACAGCATAAAAATTCATTTTAATTTTAGGGTGTAAAGTCCGAAATAAAATCCGCCCCGCCGGGTCGTGACGACAGGTCAATTATCAGCGTATCGGGACGCACCGTCCTTAAAAGCTTCTCGTCAAGGATAAGCGCCGGAACGGTGTTAAAGATTATATCAAATTCATCGATGAAGTTTTTCAATGCACAGAGCGGCAGCGGCTCATAGCCATGCCCCTCAATCATGGCAAGATCGGCATACTTGCGTGCCTCAACCCATACGTTTGCACCCAGACCCTGTAACATTCTCGACAGAATTTTTCCGATTCTTCCGTAGCCGAGTACAAGGCATCTGCTCCCGTGGAGAGTTATCGGCGTTTCTTCGATTGCTATTTTAATAGCACCCTCGGCGGTGGGGACAGCATTCCTTATCGCAAGCTCCTCACGCAGAAGGTAGTCACAGTATTTTATGCTCTTTTCTTCGAGCGCCTTTTGAAGGTTTGGCTTTATCTGACCTCCGAACAGAAGAGCGGAGGGGTTTATGCCTTCGAGAAATTCCTCCACAGAAAGCGGATGTTCCGAATACGGGGAGTTTATCGATCTGCCATCAAACGTCACGGGTACGGGCAGAATTATTATATCGGAGCAAAGCGAAAAGTCGGGATCGTCTTCCTCGTCAAGTCCCGTAATTCCGGAGTATTTGTCGAATCCGTGCAAAAAGACATGAAATCCCTCTTTTTTCAGCTCCTGTCCGAGCGTAAGCTGGCGGAGATCCCCGCCGATTACGGAAACGGTATGAAACATAGGCAGCACCTCTTTCATTTTGTTATGATTTATTATATGAAATAGGTGCGTTTTCTGTGATAGTGGGGAAATACTCGCATATAAAGCTGTTTTAGCTGCCTGTGGCTGTTATTCCTTGCCGCACCGTCTGCATTGATTCCTGTATTCACTTGGTGATATGCCGTATTTTTTCTTAAATACACGGCAAAAATACAGTTGATCATCAAATCCGCAGCTTTGCGCCACATCGCCGATTGAATGATCCGAGCCTGACAACAGCTCGCAGGCATTTGTCAGACGTATGTTTTTCTGATATGACAGCGGCGTTGTTTGCAGCAGCCTTGAAAACAAATGCGAAAATCTGCTTTTGGAATATCCCGCTTTTTTCGAAAGATCATCTATTGTAAGCTTTTTATTGTAATTCATGTTTATGTATGTGAGGATTTCGGATATTGATTCGGAGCTTTCGGCTGTGCTGATGTTGTGTACGGCATATGATATATGCGCCAAAAGAGTAAGCAAGGCTCCGTTTGCAAGCTTTTTCAGATTCGGCTGATTAAATTGTCTTATCAAGCTTGCATACGATTCAAATACGCTTATACTGTAATCCGATTTATATATTCCGCTCTCAAGCTCAAACGAGGCAAGTATCTCCTCTGTCGCCGTACCTCCAAAATGCAGCCAAAGTGAGGCGGCACTTGTTTTTGATTTATAAAACTGCCTTTCTTGAGGCTTGTAAATAACGAAATCACCCTTGTTTAACAGCTGAGTGTTATCGCCGTGGCATACCTCAAGCTCGCCGCCGTTGACAAGCAGCAGGTGATAGTCATATCTGCCTTTTTCACGCACGACCGTCCAGCCGGACGGCATACGCTGAAAACCGCAGCTGTTTATCTGTAAATATTTATCCGTTTTATAATTTGTTGTGTCGTTTTTGTTGCCGTCCCATATATCCATGATTGCAGCCTCCTGTTTGTTTTATTGCATTGTATCATATTTCAGCATTTTTGTCCATATGTTCAGCATTTTTTTCTATTTATTTTTTTGTATATAAATGTATAATTAAAGCATCAATAAATATAGCCGCAAGGCGGCGGAATGGAGGATTAACGTGAAAAATAAGCTGCGCATCTTGCCCTTTATCGGAGCTTGAAGTATCAACATACGTCGGCACTCCTCAAAAGAGCAATCTGCACTCACCGCCAAGAAGGGCGGACGCACGGAGTGCGGCTTTTGCGAAGCAAAAGTGATGACAGGCTTCTTTTC
>JAXDRV010000019.1:0-39884 GCA_034090805.1 Clostridia bacterium | reverse complement strand
ATATTTTGAGAACAAAATATTTATTTGGGGGTGCAAGGATTTTTTCATATTTATGAAAAAATCCTTGCACCTGAACAATTATGAAACGCTTTTAAGCCGCTATGCGGCTGCGTTTCATAATTGTTCAGCAGTCATTATATAGAAATAGATTACAGTC
The DNA here is from genome assembly GCA_034090805.1 of Clostridia bacterium. Taxonomy (GTDB): domain Bacteria; phylum Bacillota; class Clostridia; order UBA1381; family UBA1381; genus Ornithomonoglobus_A. Next base: position 39,727 of record JAXDRV010000019.1, on the reverse strand, counting down.
GTCCATAAGATAGCTTATGTCAACATTAAACAATTTTGATATGAAAATTATCGATGATTTTCGCCGGGATATAAGCTCCGCAGCTGCTCTCTTAATTCAGCCAAATCGTCTTGTATAATATCCCATATAAGAATTAAATTAACGCCCTCGTAATCATGAACGAGCCTGTTCCTCAAACCATATAAAACCTTCCATGGAACTGTGTCATTTATATTCTTAAAATCATCATCAAGCTTATTTGATAATTCGCCAATCTGACCGAGGTTGAACACACAAGCCTCCGTAAGCATGGTATTTTCGGAAAAGCTTTCATATGTGCAGTTGGCTGTGTAGGATGTAATTTTGTCGATATACTTTGATAATTTTCTCTACTATAATTTTATTTTTCATATATTGTAACTCCGTCTTTATTGATTTCATTATATATGACCGAACCCGGGACTATATGTGTTACATCAAAAACATCAACGTCCTTATCCAATGCAGCATGTATATCCTCAATCAATCCAACAAATTTTAAACCACGAAGTCCGCTCTCAAGAAGTAAATCTATATCACTCTTTTCGGTGGCCTTCCCTTTTGCATAAGACCCAAATAAAGTTGCCTTTTTTACCTGATACTTATCAAATACAGGTGTCAATGCCGATTGAATTGTATTAATTGTATAAGCAGCATCCAACATAAATCCCGCTCCTTTCCAAATTTATTCTACTCAGCCATTCTAATCCTATATATATTTTATCATACGGCGATTGCAAAGTCAATAAGCAAAATAGTTCGTGTTGCGAGTAATTTCCCAATAGACAAAAAATCACGCTGCTTTTTAAACAACGTGATTTTCTCTGTCTTAATTTCACTTACGCTTTCTGCTTTGTATAATTAAGCAGACCGCCTGCGTAGAGCATTTCCTTCTGTCTGTGCGAAAATTCGCCGATTACATTGAAATCAAAGCCCTTTGTTACGTTCGAGCATTTGATAACACTGCCGTTTTTAATCTGTTCGGCGATGTTTTCTATTTTAATCTCGTCCTCTTGGTCAATTCTGTCGTAATCCGCTTCATTCTCAAATGTCAGAGGAACTATACCGGCATTAATCAGATTTGCCATATGAATACGTGCAAAGCTCTTTACGATAACAGCCTTAACGCCGAGATACAACGGAGCAAGCGCTGCGTGCTCTCTTGAAGATCCCTGACCGTAATTTGCGCCGCCCACGATAACGCTTTTGCCCATTTCAAGAGCTCTGTCGTGGAAAGTTTCGTCGCATACCGCAAAGCAGAACTGCGAAATCTTGGGTATATTTGAACGCAGCGGCAAAATCTTTGCGCCGGCGGGCATGATGTGGTCTGTGGTGATATTATCGCCTACCTTAAGCGAGCATTTTGCGTCAATATCCTTTGCCATAGGCTCAGAAACGGGGAACGGCTTGATGTTCGGGCCTCTCAGCACCTCAACGCTGTCCATTTCCTCCTCCGATGCCGGAGCGGCTACCATGTTATCGTTTATAAGGAATTTTTCAGGCAGCTTAAATTCCGGCATATCGCCGAGCGTTCTCGGATCTGTCAATACACCTGTAATTGCCGATGCGGCAGCCGTTTCCGGCGATACGAGATATATCTGACCGTCCTTTGTGCCGGAACGTCCCTCAAAGTTTCTGTTAAACGTTCTCAATGAAATCCCCTTTGAGTTGGGTGACTGTCCCATGCCTATGCACGGACCGCAGGCACTCTCCAAAATTCTTGCGCCGGCAGCTATCATAGTCGCAAGAGCGCCGTTTTCCGCAAGCATATTCAGCACCTGCTTTGAGCCGGGCGCAATTGACAGCGATACATCGGGGTGAACGGTTTTTCCCTTTAATATATGCGCAACCTTAAGCATATCCAAAAGCGATGAGTTTGTACATGAGCCGATACAAACCTGATCTATCTTCATAGCGCCTATTTCGCCGCATGATTTTACATTATCCGGCGAATGAGGACAAGCCGCAAGCGGTTCAAGCTCACTAAGGTTGATGTCGACAACCTCATCATATTCTGCGTCCTCATCTGCGGCAAGCGGAGTCCATACGTCCTCTCTGTCCTGCGCCTTGAGGAATGTGCGGGTAACCTCGTCCGAGGGGAATATCGACGTTGTTGCGCCGAGCTCTGCGCCCATGTTCGTTATCGTTGCACGCTCCGGAACGGAGAGAGTCTTAACTCCCTCGCCGCAGTATTCGATAACCTTTCCAACGCCGCCCTTAACGGACAGTCTTTTCAGCACCTCAAGGATAACGTCCTTAGCGGCAACCCACGGCTGAAGCTTTCCCGTAAGATTAACCTTGACCACCTTGGGGCAGGTGATGTAATACGTTCCGCCGCCCATTGCAACGGCAACATCCATGCCGCCCGCACCGATGGCAATCATGCCGATACCGCCGCCTGTGGGAGTATGCGAATCCGAGCCTATAAGAGTCTTGCCCGGTACACCGAAACGCTCAAGGTGAACCTGATGACAAATTCCGTTGCCTGGACGTGAGAAGTATATTCCGTGCTTTTTACATACGCTTCCGATAAAGCGGTGGTCATCCGCATTCTCGAAACCGTTCTGCAAAGTGTTGTGGTCGATATACGCAACCGATTTTTCTGTCTTTACCCTGGGTACTCCCATAGCCTCAAACTCAAGATAAGCCATGGTACCCGTTGCATCCTGAGTAAGGGTCTGGTCAATGCGTATTCCGATTTCCGTACCCTTTACCATCTCTCCCTCAACAAGGTGAGCCGATAGAATTTTTTCGGTTAAAGTCTTTCCCATTGTAATCAATCCTTCCTTTATATAATTAATTTATTAAACAGTATTTGTGACTTGGAATTTAAGTGTATTTTTGAGCTTGTTCAGACAAGTTCCAAATCACAAGTGAGGGGTATCTAAATCCAAATAAAATCAAAAGTACTTTTAAATTCCATATCATTTTTCGTAGGATTTGAGTGTGTTTTTGAGTTTGTTCGGACGAGTTCCCGAACGTAAGTGAGGGATGTCTGAGTCCGAATAAATTCAAAAATACTCTCAAATCCCATACTATTTATTCACAAAGATTTGAGTGTGTTTTTGGGTTTGTTCGGACGAGTTCCCGAACGTAAGTAAGGGATGTCTGAGTCCGAATAAATTCAAAAATACTTTTAAATTCCACATCATTCCTCGCAGGATTTGAGTGTGTTTTTGAGTTTGTTCGGACGAGTTCCCAAACGCAGTGAGGGATGTCTGAGTCCGAATAAAGTCAAAAATACTCTCAAATCCCCACAAAAAACCCACGAGGGGGTGCAGGGGGGCGAGCAGCCCCCCGCGTTTATTTCATGATTATTTCATCTCTGCCGGGGCCTATTGAAACTATCTTGATGGGAACCTCAAGCTCTTTTTCGATAAATTCAATATAGCTGCGGCAGTTTTCGGGCAGTTCTGCATAGCTCTTTGTGCCTCTTATGTCACACTTCCAACCCGGCAAAACCTTTAATACCGGCTTCGCACGATTAAGCTTGTTGGTTGTCGGGAAGTCACGTATTACCTCGCCGTCAACCTCATAGCCTACGCATACGGGAATCTCGTCAAGGTATCCGAGTACGTCAAGCACGGTGAACGCCACCTGAGTTGTGCCCTGAACACGACAGCCGTAACGTGAGGCAACACAGTCAAACCAACCCATACGTCTGGGACGTCCCGTTGTTGCTCCGTATTCGCCGCCGTCACCGCCTCTGCGTCTTAGCTCGTCTGCTTCCTCGCCGAATATCTCCGACACAAACGCACCTGCGCCCACAGCCGATGAATATGCCTTAACAACGGTGATTATATCCTTGATTTCATACGGCGGAATACCCGCACCTATCGCTCCGTAGCCGGCAAGCGTTGCCGAAGAGGTCGTGAACGGATAAATTCCGAAATCCGGATCCTTCAGCGAGCCAAGCTGACCCTCAAGAAGTATGTTCTTGCCCGATTTGATTGCATTGTGCATGAACTGCACCGAATCAACCACATACGGACGTATCATCTCTCTGTATTCAACAAGCGTGTTGTAAAGCTCGTCCGCATCAAGCAGCGGCTTGTGATAAACGTGCTCAAGCATGAGATTCTTTACCTCAAGCACATTCTTGATCTTTTCCTTGAGCGGTTCGTCCTCGAACAGCTCCCATACCTGGAATCCTATTTTTGAGAATTTGTCCGAGAAGAACGGCGCAATTCCCGACTTTGTCGAGCCGAACTGACGGTCGGAAAGACGCTCCTCCTCGTATTGGTCGAACAGCTTGTGATACGGCATGAGCACCTGCGCTCTTTCCGCAACGACTATGTTCGGCTTGGGGACTCCTCGCTCCACAATCTCATTTATCTCCTTGATAAGCTGCGGAATGTCAAGAGCAACGCCGTTGCCTATCATGTTGGTTACGTTTTGATTAAACGAGCCTGACGGCAGCAAATGCAGCGCAAATTTTCCGTATTCATTGACAATAGTATGTCCTGCATTTGCACCGCCCTGAAAGCGTATAACTATATCCGCATCGGCGGCAAGCATATCGGTAATCTTGCCCTTGCCCTCGTCGCCCCAGTTTGCGCCAACGATCGCTTTTACCATGTATTTCATTCCTTTCGTTATTTAAACATTAATTTCAACCTCAACGCCCAGCAAATCCTTGTTTGCTTCAAGCATCGGCTTTACGTATCCGTTAAGAAAATCCTCAACCTGCTGCGGCGCTCTGCCGACATAATTCTCCGGCTTCATAACCGCATTGATCTCCTCAAGCGTAAGCCCAAATGCAGGATCCGCCGCTATAAGCTCCGCAAGATTGTTCTCCTTACCCTCAACCTTGACGGTTCTACCCGCCTCCATTGAATGTACTCTTATTCTCTCATGCAGCTCCTGACGGTCGCCACCCTTCTTTACTGCGTCCATCATTATGTTCTCCGTTGCCATGAACGGGATCTCACGCATGAACTGCTGATATATTACCTTGTCGTAAACCACCAGACCGTCAACCACGTTAATGTACAAATTCAATATTGCGTCAACAGCCAAAAATGCCTCCGGAACGGATATTCTCTTGTTTGCACTGTCATCAAGAGTTCTTTCAAACCACTGCGTAGCCGCCGTAATTGCCGGATTCATTGCGTCCGCTATCACGTATCTTGCAAGCGAGCCTATTCTCTCGCTTCTCATCGGATTACGCTTGTATGCCATTGCCGATGAACCTATCTGTGATTTTTCAAACGGCTCCTCAATCTGCTTTAAGTGCTGCAAAAGTCTTATATCATTCGAGAATTTGTATGCGCTCTGCGCAATAAGGCTCAGGGTGTTTAGCATCTGCGAATCAAGCTTTCTCGGATACGTCTGACCGCTTACCGGGAACGTGTCGTCATAACCCATCTTCGCTGCGATTTTTCTGTCAAGCTCCTTGCACTTTTCATGGTCGCCCTCAAAAAGCTCCATAAAGCTTGCCTGAGTGCCGGTCGTGCCCTTGCAGCCCAACAGCTTCGCCTTCGACAGCTGATAGTCCACGTCCTCCAGATCCATCATCAGATCCTCAAGCCACAGCGTGGCTCTTTTTCCGACGGTTGTCGGCTGAGCCGGCTGAAAATGCGTGTACGCAAGCGTCGGCAAATCCTTGTATTGCTCCGCAAATTTCGCAAGCTCGCCAATAAGGCACACAAGCTTCTTCTTTACAAGCCTCATTGCCTCCGTCATTATGATAATATCGGTATTGTCGCCGACATAGCAGCTTGTTGCGCCGAGGTGGATAATTCCCTTAGCCTTGGGGCATTGCACCCCATATGCAAAAACGTGCGACATTACATCGTGGCGAACCTCTTTTTCACGTTCCTTTGCCACGTCGTAATTTATATCGTATATATGCTCCTTAAGCTCCGCAATCTGCTCGTCCGTTATATCAAGTCCAAGCTCCTGCTCGCTTTCCGCAAGCGCAATCCAAAGCTTGCGCCAGGTCGAAAACTTCTTGTCCGGCGAGAAAATGTACTGCATTTCCTTTGACGCATAGCGTGAATTTAAGGGGCTTTCATAGGTATTTGTAGCCATATATCTGTTCCTTTCAATTAAAATCAAAGACCCAGTCTTTTAAATACTTCCTCGTATGCCTCTTCAACATTGCCCAGGTCACGGCGGAAGCGGTCCTTGTCAAGCTTTTCATGTGTTTCGGCATCCCACAGACGGCATGTATCGGGCGAAATCTCGTCCGCAAGGATAATCTGTCCGTCCGGAGTTTTACCGAATTCTATCTTGAAATCAACAAGCTCTATGTTAATGCTTTCAAAATAAGCCTTAAGTACATCGTTTACCTTAAATGTCAGATCCGCAATAGTGTCAAGCTCCTCTCTCGTTGCCGCACCGATTGCAATTATCTGATAATCGTTGATCATCGGATCGCCCAAAGCGTCGTCCTTTAAGCAGTATTCAAGAGTTGTGCAGTTGAGCTTTTTGCCCTCCTCAACGCCGAAGCGCTTTGAGAACGAGCCTGCGGCTATATTTCTGATTATAACCTCAAGAGGAACAATGGAAACCTTTTTAACGACAGTTTCCCTGTCCGAAAGCTCCTCCACAAAGTGAGTGGGTATGCCGTTTTTCTCCATTATTTTCATAAGGAAATTAGACATTCTGTTATTGACAACACCCTTGCCGGAAATCTGTCCCTTCTTCAGTCCGTTAAATGCCGTTGCATCATCCTTATAGTCAACGATATACAGGTTTTCGTCATCTGTTTTGTAAACCTTCTTTGCCTTACCCTCATAAAGCATTTCTCTTTTTTCCATGTTCCTTCATTCCTTTCTGTTCAATAAGGGGCTATGCCCCGCCGATTAAGCACGGCTTAATTCAGTAATAAAACATACATTTTTATTATATACCAACTTGACTCGAAAATCAAGAAAAAACATCAAAAAAAGCTCCAAAATATCGGAGCTTTTTTACTTTTGTGTATTGTATTTTGAACAAACAGCCCTGTTTATTCGTCAGACATATTCTTTACAGCCTCAAATTCGGCGATTACATCCTTATCTGCGCCGCCCGTTGCCTTCGATACAATGAATATCGCCGCAAGCGAAACTATAAATCCGGGTACTATCTCATACAGAGAGAACAGCGCCGGCATATTCTCCGGCCAGATAATCGGCGGCAGATATGCCCACATCAGCGCAACCGCACCTCCGGCGATTACTCCCGCAAGAGCACCCTTTCCGTTACAGTTCTTCCAGAACAAGCTGCAAAGTATAATAGGTCCGAACGCTGCGCCGAAGCCTGCCCATGCGTGCGACACTATCTCAAACACCGATGATTCGGGATCTATTGCAAGCAGTCCCGCAATTACGGATATAACCACGATTGCCAATCTCGATACGTTCACAAGATGCTTGTCGTCCGCTTTTTTGTTGATAAGCGTATTGTAAATATCGGACGAGAACGAGCTTGACGCAACGAGAAGCTGCGAATCCGCCGTTGACATAATCGCCGCAAGCACCGCCGACAGCATAATTCCCGCTATCACCGTGCCGAACATATTCTGCACCAGAACCATGAACACCTTCTGCGTGTTCGCTCCGGTGAGCATACCGTTTTCGTTGAGTATAGACAACGAAACCGGGTCGGTGATCTCGCCGCTCGCATACATCTTCATTATATACGGCAGAGCAACCATGCCCACAAGCACGGCAGCAGACAGAGAAATAACAACCCATACCATCGCAATGCGTCTTGCAGGCTTTATTTCCTTAGGACTTCTTATTGCCATAAATCTCGCAAGAATGTGCGGCTGTCCGAAATATCCAAGACCCCACGCAATCGCTCCGACAATACCCATAATCCCAAAACCCTCGGTCGGCTTAAGCGTAAAGCCGAGGTCGCCGAGACTGAATTTTGAGCCTGTTGCAGTCATTCCCGTTCCCGCAAGGTTAAGGCTTGCCATGTCTATCTGAGTAAGCTCCTTCCACATAACAATCGGCACGATTACTATAGTAAAGAACATCAGCAATCCCTGGAACAAGTCCGTCCAGCAGACAGCCTTGAAGCCTCCGAGGAAGGTATATGTCATTACGACAAGCACCGACAAAATCAGTGCGGGAGTATATCCTATTCCGAAGATATAGTCAAACAGATTTGCTCCCGCCGCAAACATCGACGAGGTGTAAACAACAAAGAAAATCAGTATGAACAGCGCCGAAAAAACACGCAGTCCCGATGATTTCATCTTAAATCTGTTTTGCAGAAAATCCGGAATCGTAATCGAATTTCCGGCAGCGTATGTATACTTTCTCAAAGGCTTTGCAACTATAAGCCAGTTAAAATACGTGCCTATCGCAAGGCCGATAGCCGTCCATGCCGCCTCGGTCGCTCCCGAACCGAGCAAATATGCCGTTCCGGGCAATCCCATCAGCAGCCAGCCGCTCATGTCGGACGCCTGTGCGCTCATTGACGTTACCCATACGTTCATTCCTCTGCCCCCAAGCACATAGTCGCTGTGGGTCGAGTTCTTTTTGTAGAATATAAATCCTACCATTATCATTGCAATGAGATACAGTAACAGCACTATACCTTGTATTATACTTTGTGACATTGTATTCCCCCGTTATTTATTTTTTATAGGTGATTGTAAAACTCAGATTTCCATGGAATTTGAGATATTTCTGCTTGAGCTTCGGCTCAGGCATCCCTCACTTCGTTCGGTAACTCGCCGAAACTCAATCAAAAACATCACAAATTCTTCCAAAACTATAAAAGCTTGCAGGATTTGAGAGTGTTTTTAAGTTTATTCGGACGAGTTACCGCAAGGGATGTTTGAGTATGAATACTCTCAAATCCCAAACCGGCATTTTACAATCACCTATCATTTTTTAATAAATCTCTTATTTCCGCAAGCAATTCCTCTTGCGTAGGTCCCGCAGGCTCAGCCGGAGCCTCTTCCTTTTTGCTCCTGAGCTTGTTTATTCCCTTTACCGCACAGAAAATCACAAACGCAACTATCAGAAAGCTTATTACAGACTGACAAAACGCCCCGATTTTTATTTCCGTACCGGGTATTATCCAATTTGCCATATCAAGCAGCTTTCCCGCAGCCTCTCCTGCGCCGACAGCTCCGGCAGCCTCCTGCACCTTTCCCGTAAACAGCTTCGTCACAAGCGCAATCGTCGGCGTTATAACGTCCTTTACGAGAGAATTTACAATTGCCGTGAATGCGCCGCCGACAACAACGCCGACAGCCATATCCACAACATTCCCCTTTGAAATAAACTCCTTAAACTCACCTGCAAAACTCATAAGTATCTTCCTCCCAAGCTCAGAATATCAGACTTTTTTCAATAAATGCCTCAAGCTCGTCTATTTTTATTCTCTGCTGCTCCATGGTATCACGGTCACGGACGGTTACGCAGCCGTCCTCCTCGCTGTCAAAGTCATAGGTGATGCAGTAGGGTGTGCCTATCTCATCCTGACGTCTGTAACGCTTGCCTATTGAGCCTGCGTTGTCGTACTCGATATTGAACTTTGCCGAAAGCATATCAAACACCTTGCCCGCACCCTCGTCAAGCTTCTTTGAAAGCGGCAGAACCGCAGCCTTTACGGGCGCAAGAGCCGGGTGCAGATGCAGAACGACTCTCGTATCCGGCTTTTCCGGAGTTCCGATTTCTTCTTCGTCGTATGCCTCGCATAAAAACGCAAGCGCAACTCTGTCCGCTCCGAGTGACGGCTCAATGCAGTACGGTATATATTTTTCGTTTGTTACGGGATCCATATACTCCATGCTCACGCCGCTGTGCTCCTGGTGCTGCTTAAGGTCGTAGTCCGTTCTGTCGGCAATTCCCCAAAGCTCGCCCCAGCCGAACGGGAACATAAACTCAATATCTGCGGTTGCGTTTGAATAGAACGCAAGCTCCTCCGGCGAATGATCTCTGAAACGGAGATTTTCCTCCTTCATGCCGAGATTGAGCAAAAAGTCCATGCAGTACTTTTTCCAATATGCGTGCCACTCAAGATCCGTACCCGGTGCGCAGAAAAATTCAAGCTCCATCTGCTCAAATTCACGTGTTCTGAACGTAAAGTTACCGGGAGTGATTTCGTTTCTGAAGGATTTTCCCACCTGTCCTATGCCGAAGGGAACCTTCTTTCTCGATGTTCTCTGCACGTTTTTGAAGTTTACGAATATTCCCTGCGCCGTTTCGGGACGGAGATAAACCGTAGAGGACGAATCCTCCGTTACGCCCTGGAACGTCTTAAACATCAGGTTAAATTCTCTTATTTCGGTATAATTTTTCTTGCCGCATTTGGGGCAGACGATATTATTTTCGTCAATGTATTTTTCCATTTCGGCCTTTGACCAGCCGTCAACGGTGACGTCCTCGCCGTTGTCATGAGCAAAATCCTCTATCAGCTTGTCGGCACGGTAACGTGATTTGCACTCCTTACAGTCCATCAGCGGATCGGAAAAGCTGCCGATATGACCCGACGCAACCCATGTTTCGGGATTCATCAGTATTGCGCAGTCTATGCCGACATTGTACTTTGAATCCTGGATAAACTTTTTCCACCATGCTTTTTTTACATTATTTTTAAATTCAACTCCAAGCGGGCCGTAATCCCACGTATTTGCCAAACCGCCGTAGATTTCGCTTCCCGCATAGACATAGCCTCTGCCCTTGCAAAGAGCAACCACCTTGTCCATTGTTTTTTCTTCGTTTTTCACTTGCTTCCACTCGCTTTCAAATAGGTATTATAGTATATAATATAATAGATAACGTTTATTGTCAATAGAAAATAAACAAATTGTTAATAAACTGTAAAACTACTCTGACAGCCGCGACCTTAAGCTTGTTATAAATCTCGTGTATTTTCCCACAGCCTCGTTCTCAAATATCACTCCGAGAGCTTTCAGTCCGTCAATCAGCTCACTTGGGTATTCGCCTCTGTATTCAACCTCAACCTCGTAATCCGTTATATCAAAATAACTCGTTTTGTCAAGGCAAAGCTCCGTATTTTCATCGGGCATAAACGAATAGCGCTCCGTCACGTTAAAGCCGAGCTTTACAAGCTCTCCCGTATCAAGCCCGGTGTATCTGCGTCCGTCCTCTGCGCTGACGATTTCCGGAGCATTGCTTATATCAAACTCCGTTTCCTCGCTTATCTGCATGGGGCTTGCGCTGTTTTTGTGCGCTTTCACCTGTATTTTGTATGTGCCGCCGCTTTTGCGTATGCGGAAAACCGTCCTGTTTTCTGCAAGCACTCCGCTTGTGTCTGAGTAGTAGTGGTTTTCCTGTGTTTTTACGCCGTTCCACTTATACGCAGCCTTTACCCGCTCAAAGGCTTCTGCGCTTATCATGCACTTTAATTCGGTTTCCAGCATCAAAACCCCTCCTCAGCCGTCATATTTCTCACGCATAACTCCCTCAATGCTGCTGTAGTCAAAGCCTGTACGATCCTTGTACACATCAAGGTCGTTTTCCGCTTTTCCTTTCTTTTTGAAATCCTCATGATCTCTTTCCGCATCGGGTACAGTAAATATATTATTGTCAAACCAACGCTTAATTATAGAATTCATGTACGGAAATGACAGCTTGCCGGTCTGAATTATGCAGTATTCATATGCAAGCGCAACCATTTCCTCGCTCATGCTGTAGTTGTCGCGCCACTCGTTTATGAATGTCTCCTCCGTCTTTGACAGACTTCTGTCCTCAATGCCCAAAAGCTTTCTTAAGCCTTTGTAATACCCGTTTTTCTCGTTTTTCTCATTCATGTATTTTTCGGCGGCGTCAATGGTTGTTATGCCGTTTTCATGCCAGCTTATCGCTACCTTTTCAATGTATTTCATGCTGCGCTTTTCTCTTGATACGCAGTATTCAAGCAGCATAAGAATTACCTCCGGCGAAAATCCCAGCTCGTCGTAAATCCAGTACAGAGTTTCCAAATCCCTGTCGCTGAGAGTTTTTTCAAGCGTCTGCTGCGCAATCTGACACACCTCCGACAGCGTTTCGTTTTCGGTCATCAGTGCCTTTACGCTTTCCGCAGCCTTTTTGCCGGAGCTATCCTCCTCCGGAATATCCTCGGTTTTCTCATTTTCCGCCGTCTGCACCGTTTCGGGCATTTCACCAAAGGAACAGCTCTCGCCGTTCATCTTAAGGCAGCCGTTTTCCTCAAGATATTCAAATGCTTTCATCACATCGCTTTCAAGCAGCTCAAGCGCATTTGCTATATCTTGGCAGCTTACGCTCCTGCCGTGCACCGCCGCATTAAGCGCATAAAGATACACCTTTACAAACGAGCCGTTCGCCTTCGGCATGATGCGCTCTATAAAATCGGACGGCACTCCCACAAAATCCAAATTATATATAAAATTCATGGCCGTAAAACCCCCTGCGTCATTCCGCAATCGGTATCCTTTCGTTAAATTCGTTATAAACGTAATCCGTCAGCGTAAAATCGTTTCTGTCAAATTCGTAAAAATTATCTCTTTTTGCAATCGTAAGCTGCGGTGCGGGATGCTGCTCTCCCGATATGATTTTTTTGACTATAGGTATATGCCTGTCGTAAATATGTGCGTCCGCAATAACGTGCACAAGCTCTCCCGCCTCAAAGCCCGACACCATCGCAAACATATGCACAAGTGCCGCATACTGGCACACGTTCCAGTTGTTCGCCGCAAGCATATCCTGCGAACGCTGATTCAATATCGCATTCAGCCTATTCCCCGTCACGTTGAACGTCATGCTGTATGCGCACGGATACAAATTCATCTCTGACAGGTCGCTGTGGACATATATGTTCGACATTATCCTGCGTGAGGCGCTGTTGTGCTTTAAATCATACAAAATCCTGTCCACCTGGTCAAACTCGCCCTCCGGATATTTGTGCTTTATCCCAAGCTGATAGCCGTATGCCTTGCCTATGGAGCCGTTTTCGTCCGCCCATTGATCCCATATGTGGCTGTGCAGGTCGTTTATGTTGTTTGATTTTTTCTGCCATATCCACAAAATCTCATCAACGGCAGACTTGAGATACGTGCGCCTTAATGTGAGTATCGGAAACTCCTTTGACAGGTCGTATCTGTTCACAATTCCGAACCGCTTCACCGTATGCGCCGGTGTTCCGTCCTCCCACCTCGGCCGCACGTCGTATTCCTCGTCCGAAAATCCGTTGTTTATTATATCAGTACAATTTTTTACAAATATTTCATCTGCTAAACTCATAATCAAATTCCTCCGCAGTAATATATACGAGTGAAAAAAGGCGGCCGCCGCATCTGCGCAGCAGCCGCACCTATTTATTTCGACAGTACCTCAATCGCCTTTTGCAGCTGTGTATCGTCTTTTTTATCAAGCGCCGACGCATAATAATCGGCAAAATCCTCCGGTATGTCAACCTCAATATCAGGCTCAATTCCCGTGCCGTGGATACATACACCGTTTGGCGAATAGTATCTTGCTATCGTCATCGACATTCCCGAACCGTCCCTGAACGGGATAACACTCTGAACAACGCCCTTGCCGTAGCTCTTTTTGCCTATTACGGTTGCCTTTTTGTAATCCTTGAGCGCACCGGTAAGCACCTCCGAGGCACTTGCGCTGTTCTCGTTTATCAGCACAACCATCGGCATATCTATCTGCTCCTTGTCGGACTTATACTCATCTCTCGTACCGTCCTTGTATTCGATGTACGTTATAAGTCCCTCCGGCAAAATCCTGTCGGCAATGTTGCACACAACGTCAAGCGAGCCGCCCGGATTGTCACGCAAGTCAATTATCATCTTGTTCATTCCCTGCGATTTCAGGCTTTCGTAATTTTCAAGGAACTCCGTATACGTATCCTCGTCATTGCCCTCGTCGGACGTGTTAAACGCAGAAATGCGCATATATCCGATATTATTTTGCAGCATTTCCGACTTAACCGACTCCGAGGAAACTCTGCGCCGCTCGATCGTCATGTTCAGCTCCTCGCCGTTTCTGACAAACGTGACGTCTACGGTCGTACCCTCCTTGCCGCTTTTTATCTTGGCTACGGCCTCCTCCATCTTGTCGCCGCCGTATTCAACGCCGTCAACCTTTGTGAGAATATCGCCGGGCTTTACTCCCGCCTCATATGCGCTGCTGCCCTCAAACGGCGCAACAACCTCAATCTGGTCGTAGTCGTTGCGTGCTATCACAATGCCTATCCCCACATAGCTGTCCTGCAAGCTTTCGTTGTAGCTTTCAAACTGCTCCGGAGTGTAATAATTCGTGTATTTTTCATCAAGTCCGGCAACGTATCCGCTGACGGCGGACTCCATCATCTTTTCTTCATCATAATCGTAAATATAGCCCTGCTCAAGGTAGCGGTTTATCATTGATATTTTCTTTTCAAATTTATCCACCGCAGAGGTTTTGTATATTACGGCATAACAGCCGGCCGCACTCATTATCGCAGCCGTAACAACGGCGGATATTGCGGCAGTGAGAACTATTTTCTTTTTTACCGTCATAAAAGCAAGCCTTCCTTACAATATTTCAAACTGCATCATATCTTCATCGGGTTTGACATCAGATACTTATGCACCATCATGGCAACCTTGAACACTATTGCCTGATCGAACTTTCTGAGGTCAAGTCCCGTGAGCTTATATATCTTTTCAAGTCTGTAAACAAGCGTATTTCTGTGAACGAAAAGCTGTCTTGATGTTTCCGACACGTTCAAATCATTTTCAAAGAACTTGTTTATCGTGAGGATCGTTTCATCGTCAAGCGTTGAAATATCGCCCTTCTTGAATACCTCCTTCAAGAACAGCTCGCACAGCTTTATCGGCAGCTGATAGATAAGTCTGCCTATTCCTAAGCTGTCGTAATTCAGAATATACTTCTCCTCGTCGAATACCTTACCCACCTCAAGCGCAATCTGCGCCTCCTTGTAGGAATTGTTCAGCTCATCGATATTGTTTGCAACTGTGCTGAGACCTATCAGAACCGTAAGCATCGTTTCGGTGTTTACCGTGTCGAGTATCGACTGCGCCATGATCTCAAGCTCCTGCGAGGAAATAGCCTCCTTAAGCTCCTTTATAAGCACAATATTGTTTGCGTCGATATTTATCACAAAGTCCTTTTCCTTGTCGGGGAACATATTTCTTATAACCTCATAAATCCCCGACTCGCCGTTTTCCTGGATTTTTATGTAGAATACGGCTCTGGGCGTGTCTATATCAACGTGCAGCTCACGTGCTTTCTGGTGCAGGTCGAACGCAAGCAGATTATCAAAGATTATATTCTGCATAAAGTTCGTCTTATCGTATTTTTCATCATAATAACGGCGCACATTGTTAGCCGCAACAGCAACCGCATTACAGCAGTATTTTGCCGTTTCGTCCGTACCCTCGACATAAACTATATACTCGGTGTAAGGCTTATTGGACATAACCCTCATGGTATATCCGTCCTTATAAAGTATTCTGTCGCTGTTTACTGCTGCGTAAATAAGATTTTCCATAGTTTCCGCCGACGGCTCCGGACCGTTATACGCCAAAACAAGACCGTGCGAATCGGCAATTCCAAAGCGCTTGGGGAACACCTCCGCCATTTGTGTTACAATGTCCTGAAATGCCTTACTTATCATAATTTCCTCCATTCCGCTGCCTTGCGGCAGCACAAAACGCAGCCTGACTTCGGATGCGTTTTTATGTTATTTAAATAAACAAAATGCGTTCATTTTCCGTCCGCAATCCTATATATTTTTATTATACTATATTTTACACAGAATTTCAAGAGGAAATTTGCGTGAATTTGTAAAATAATTTTTAATATTTCTGAGCCCCGCTCCAAATATTCACGCACGCGCCTCAAGTGCTGCCGTCAAAGCCTTTGAAAGCTGATCCGGGCATGACGTTCCTCTGCCGCCGCAGTCGATTCCCTTAAGTCTTGAAATCGCCTCCTTAACGTCCATACCCTTTACGAGAGCACCTATACCCTGCAAATTCCCGTTGCAGCCGCCGACAAATTTCACATCATTGATTTTATCTCCGTCAAGCTCCAAAAATATCTGTCTTGAGCAGACTCCTGTCGGTCTGTATTCGTATCTTTCCATTTCTTTTACTCCTTTATAATATTTTTATTTATAGATAATTGTAAAATACAAAATTTCCACGGAATTTGAGATATTTCTGATTAAGCTTTGCTCAGACATCCCTCACTTCGTTCGGGAACTCGCCAAAACCTAATCATAAACATCGCAAATTCTTTCAAGAATGCAATTTTTATAGGATTTGAGAGTGTTTTTGAGTTTGTTCGGACGAGTTACCGCAAGGGATGTTTGAGTACGAATAAATTCAAAAACACCCTTAAATCCCAAGCCGGCATTTTACAATTACCTTAACATTTTCTTTAAATATTTTCCGGTATATGACCCTTCGGTCTCGGCAACCTGCTCCGGCGTTCCCTCGGCGATTACCTCGCCGCCTCTTACGCCGCCCTCAGGTCCCATATCGATTATATAATCCGCCGTTTTTATCACATCGAGATTATGCTCTATGATAACAACGGTGTTTCCGCCCTCGGCAAGCTTGTCTATGACCTCGGTCAGCTTGTGTACGTCTGCCGTATGCAGTCCCGTTGTCGGCTCGTCAAGGACATATATTGTTCTGCCCGTGCTGCGCTTTGACAGCTCCGTCGCAAGCTTGACCCTCTGCGCCTCGCCGCCCGAAAGCGTTGTAGAGCTTTGACCGAGCTTGATATATCCAAGACCTACCTCCTTTAAGGTTTCAAGCTTTCTGCGTACCTTGGGTATGTTTTCAAAGAAAACCACCGCCTCGTCAACAGTCATGTCAAGCACCTCATATATATTTTTGCCCTTGTACTTTACCTCCAGCGTTTCACGGTTATACCGCTTGCCCTTGCAGACCTCGCACGGCACGTACACATCGGCAAGGAAGTGCATCTCAATCTTTTTGATTCCGTCGCCGGCGCATGCCTCGCAGCGTCCGCCCTTTACGTTAAAGCTGAAGCGTCCCGATTTATACCCCCGCATTTTCGCCTCATTCGTGTTTGCGAAAATTTCACGTATATCGTTAAATACGTTTGTATAAGTCGCAGGATTTGACCTCGGCGTTCTGCCTATCGGGCTTTGGTCGATGTTGATTATTTTGTCAAGCTTCTCAACTCCCTCGATTTTGCGGTGCGCTCCGGCATTCGTCCTTGCACGGTTCAAAACCTTGGCAAGCTTTTTGTAAAGAATTTCGTTAATCAGAGATGATTTTCCCGATCCGCTCACACCCGTTACGCACGTTACAACTCCGAGAGGGATTTTAACGTCTATATTTTTAAGATTGTTTTCCCTTGCGCCGCATATTTTAATATACCCTGACGGTTTGCGCCGCTCCTTAGGCACTTCGATTTTTCTCTCGCCGCTCAGATATTTTCCCGTTATCGATTCGGGACTTGCTATAATATCCTCAACACTGCCGCAGCCGACAAGCTTTCCTCCGTTGATACCCGCTCCCGGACCTATATCGACAATGTAATCCGCCGCATACATCGTATCCGTATCATGCTCCACCACAATAACCGTATTGCCCAAATCACGCAGATGCTTGAGCGTTCCTATCAGCCTGTCATTATCACGCTGATGCAGTCCGATACTCGGCTCATCGAGAATATACAGCACTCCCGTAAGTCCGGAGCCTATCTGCGTTGCAAGACGTATTCTCTGCGCCTCGCCGCCCGAAAGCGTTGCGGAGGCTCTTGACAGCGAAAGATAGTCAAGTCCCACGTCAAGCAGGAACTTAAGCCTTGCCTTTATCTCCTTAATAACCTGTGACGCAATCGCAAGCTCACGCTCCGTAAGCTCAAGCGAATTTATAAATTCCATTTCCTCGCCTATCGGCATACACGTAAAATCATATATATTCTTGCCCCCAACGGTAACGGCAAGCACCTCGTCCTTAAGACGTGCGCCGTGGCATTTCGGACATTCCACCTCGTTTATATACCGTTCAAGCTCGTATTTGGTGTATATCGAGGTCGTTTCATGATAACGCCGCTCAAGATTTGCCGCGACTCCCTCAAACGGAGCCATGTACTTCCCGCTGCCGTAGCTGCGCTCGTACTCCATTTCTATCTTCATGCCGCCCGTACCGTACAGAACAATATCCTGTATTTCCTTCGGCAGATCCTTGTAGGGGGTGTTTATATCAAATTCAAAATGCTTTGCAAGCGCCGTATAGTACATATGCGCCATGCTGTCCTCCACCTCGGGAGCCGCCCAGCCTGAGGCATATATCGCACCGTCAATAAGACTCTTTTCCTCATCGGCTATTATAAGCTTCGGATCAATCTTCAGAAGATGCCCCAAGCCGTCGCACTCCGGGCACGCTCCGTAAGGATTATTGAACGAAAAGCTCCTCGGCGCAAGCTCGTTAAGGCTTATCCCGCAGTCGTCGCAGGCATAGCTTAAGCTGAAATTCATCGACTCGCCGCCGATTATTTCCACAGTGACCACATCACCCGTAAGCCCTATAGCCGTTTCTATCGAATCCGCAAGCCTCTGCTCCATACCCTCACGCACAATAAGCCTGTCCACGACTACCTCAATCGTGTGCTTCTGCGTCTTTTTGAGCGGTATCTCCTCGCTCAGCTCATACATGATCCCATCCGCCTTTACACGCACATATCCGCTCTTTTTTGCGCTTTCAAAAACCTTTTTATGCTCGCCCTTTTTGCCCCGCACAACCGGCGCAAGAATCTGTATTTTTGTTCCCTCGTCAAGCTCCGTCACTCTGTCGACAATCTGATCCACAGTCTGACGCTTGACCTCCTTGCCGCATTTGGGACAGTGCGGAATACCTATACGTGCATAAAGCAGACGCAGATAATCGTATATTTCCGTTACCGTACCGACTGTTGAACGAGGATTTTTCGAGGTCGTTTTCTGGTCTATGCTTATCGCCGGTGACAAGCCTTCGATATAGTCAACATCCGGCTTGTCCATCTGCCCCAAAAACTGACGTGCATACGAGGACAGCGACTCGACATATCTGCGCTGTCCCTCTGCGTATATCGTGTCAAACGCAAGCGATGACTTCCCCGAACCGCTCAGTCCCGTAAGAACAACAAGCTTGTCCCTCGGTATTGTAACGTCAATATTTTTGAGGTTATGCTCCCTCGCTCCAAGTATTTTTATTTCGTTTGCCATAAATTCATTTCCTTCCAATCCACACCGCTGTGTAAGTTTTCAAAAACAGACAGCTACTGCATATAATATGATCCGCTTTCGCTTTTGCGTTTGAGCATATCATGCTTTCTTTCCTGCACCTGCTGAAATTCCTCCGCCATACCGAATGCCAGCAGCTGCTCGATAACCGGATCCTCCGAATACACAAGCTCGGCATTCAAAATCACATCAAGACGATCGTTTTCACTGTATTCGAGAATATCCACCACCTCAACCGTTTTTGAGATGATTTCGCTGATCTGCTCTCCCGTTTCATACAGCTCCTCGTCTGTGATCTGTACGCCGCAAAAGCATATAAATTCAACCCTGCTTTCATTTTCGTTCATGTATATGACAGGAGTAAGTATGCGGCTTTCAATAACCTTGACCGCCTGCGCAATTTCGTTTACATTCATTTTAATCCTCCATTCCGCCGCCATGCGGCGGCACAAATCATAACGCGGAAAAGAAGCAAGCAGATTGCTCTTTTGAGGAGTGCCGACGTATGTTGATACTTCAAGCTCCGATAAAGGGCAAGATGCGCAGCTTATTTTTCACGTTATGACCCTTAACCCCTTTCACAAAAGTAAGCTTTTATCCCAATTCCTTTATTCTGTCCCTGAGCCTTGCAGCTTCCTCAAAGTCAAGATTTTCCGCTGCGGTGTACATCTTCGCCGTCAGCTCGGCAATCAGCGCCTCGGTATCCTGCTCGTCATTGCCTCTCTTGTCCGGCTCTACCGCCTTGACCGACTCTATCGTATCTCTTATATCCTTCTTTATCGTTTTCGGAATAATTCCATGCTCCTCGTTGAATTTCTGCTGAAGACTTCTCCTTCTTGCAGTTTCGTCCATTGCACGGCGCATTGAGCCGGTTATTGTGTCGGCATACATTATTACCTGACCTTCAGCATTTCTCGCCGCTCTGCCTATCGTCTGAATAAGCGACATCTCGCTTCTCAGGAATCCCTCCTTGTCGGCGTCGAGTATCGCAACAAGCGCAACCTCGGGAATATCCAGCCCCTCACGCAGAAGATTTATTCCGACAAGCACATCGTAAACTCCCGTTCTCAAATCCTTTATTATCTCGGTACGTTCTATTGTCGTTATATCCGAGTGCATATATGTTACTTTTATTCCTATCTCCTTAAGATAGTCCGTCAAATCCTCCGCCATGCGCTTTGTGAGCGTAGTCACAAGCGTGCGGAAGCCCTTTTCCGTGCGTTTGTTGATCTCGCCTATAAGATCGTCTATCTGATGCTTTGTCGGACGCACGAATATTTCCGGGTCAAGCAGTCCCGTAGGACGTATAACCTGCTCCGCAACGTTCGTTGAATGTTCCGCCTCATACTGCGCCGGAGTTGCGCTTGTGAATATAACCTGATGCAGGCGGCTTTCAAATTCATCAAACTTTAGCGGTCTGTTGTCCGCTGCGCTCGGCAGACGGAACCCGTATTTGATGAGAACCTCCTTGCGTGCCTTGTCGCCGTTATACATTCCCCGCACCTGCGGAACGGTCACGTGCGACTCGTCTATTATCATCAGATAATCGTCCGGGAAATAGTCGAGTAGCGTATACGGTGCGCTGCCGGGCGCTCTGCCGCTTATAAGACGTGAGTAATTCTCCACGCCCTGGCAAAACCCTATTTCGCTGAGCATCTCAAGGTCGTATCTCGTGCGCTGCTCAATTCTCTGCGCCTCGATAAGCATATCACGTTCCTTGAAATACTTAATACGCTCCTCCATTTCCTCCTCTATCGCAGCCATGGCAAGACGCATCTTATCGCCTGTGGTGACGTAGTGCGACGCAGGCATTATCACTGCATGATTGCATATCCCTACAACCTCGCCCGTAACTACGTTCACTTCACATATTCTGTCTATTTCGTCACCGAAAAATTCAACCCTTATCGCATTTTCTCCGTTGTTTGACGGGAATATCTCAACAACATCGCCCCGCACTCTGAATTTGTTTCTGACAAAATTTATATCATTTCTTTCGTACTGCATCGAAACAAGCTTTCTAAGCATCTCGTCCCTGTCCTTTGTCATTCCCACACGAAGCGACAGCATTAAATTCTTGTAATCCTCCGGATCGCCCAAGCCGTAAATGCACGACACACTCGACACAATTATCGTATCCTTTCGCTCAAACAGCGCAAACGTCGCACTGTGGCGCAGCTTGTCTATCTCCTCGTTCATCATGGAGTTTTTTTCGATAAACGTATCCGTCTGAGGAATATAAGCCTCCGGCTGATAGTAATCGTAATACGAAACGAAAAACTCGACGCAGTTGTTCGGAAAAAATTCCTTGAACTCACTGCAAAGCTGAGCCGCAAGCGTTTTGTTGTGCGCAAGCACAATAGTCGGCTTGTTCACCCTTGCTATAACGTTAGCCATGGTGAACGTCTTTCCCGATCCGGTAACGCCGAGTAGCGTCTGAAACTTCTCTCCGTTTTCTATTCCCTTTACAAGACTGTCTATCGCCTTGGGCTGGTCGCCCCTCGGCTCAAATTCCGAAACCAATTCAAATTTGTCCATAACGGCGCACCTCCGCATTGTTTTTTGTTGATTATACCACACAAATGTTTGTTTGTCAATATACCGAAAATTTTGCCGTGGTTTTTGTTAATAAATCTCAAATACGGGACGGCGGGCAGCTTTTATTTGAGTTTTAAATTCTTCACAAGTATATGTACCCGCCTTGCGTTCAGCGAAGTATACATTTCTATGCTGTTTTTAATCCGCTCCTGCATACTGCGGCACGTTTTTGAAATATCCGCACCGTATGTGAGCGAAGCGGTCACGTCAATGTGCAGCCCGTGCGGAGTTTTTCTGATGCTCACCCCTATAACACGCACTCCGTCCGCCCTCTCCGCCTCGTGACGCACTATCGATATAAGAGCGTTATCCGATATTGTAAAGTCGCCCATGTAGCTGAAGGTGGGACGGACAATCGACTTGTCCGCCTCGCCTAAATCGCCGTCCTTGTCGAGATTTTTACGGAACAATCTCAGCGGATGCAGAAAATACCCCGAAAAATCATGCTTTATCTCAAAGGTCGGAACGGGTATCACGTGCTTTCCCTGGTTAAGGCGCATATCCTTTGCCATTGCCATTTCCTCCGGAGTGGCAACGTCCTCAATTCTGATTATCTTTTCAATCGGCTCTACACCAAGCCGCTTTGCTATCTTCTGCACCATGCCGTCGGACGTGCCGAGAATCATAAGGCATTTTATGTTGCTCTCACGTATCCCCCTTTTCACAGCCTCCGCATGGGCATTGTCCATGAAAAGCGCGTGCTTGACGGAGGCGATCCTTGTCGGTTCTTTTTTTGCAGACGTTCCGGCAATGAGCCTGCCGTGGGATATTAATATCCCGTCATCGATTATTGCATCGGCTCCGTTTTGGTTCGATACCATCGTTGCACGATAGCTTTTTCCCGTTCCGCTCGGTCCGACAAAGGCTATCGTCCTCATACCTTGCCGTCCTTTCTCATCTGCTTTATCTTGTATGAAAGCGTCATCATCGGGTCTGAAATATGCACATTCTCCACCGCAACCTCATGCGGCAGCTTAAGCTCCGCATACGAAAAATTCAAAAGTCCCATAACTCCGCAGTTCACAAGCCGCTCCGCTACCTCCTGCACTGCCTTTTTCGGCGTTGTGAGTATTGCTATATCAACTCTGTTCTCCGCAAGGAATTTTTCCAGCTCCCGCACGTCCGTCACCCTGACTCCGTTTACCAACGATCCTATAATATTCGGGTTGTTGTCAAATATACCCACAAGCTTAAATCCTCTTTTTTCAAAGTTCGAATGACTCGCAAGCGCACGTCCGAGATTTCCCGCTCCCACGATAATCATCGTATCACCGTCGTTTAAGCCGAGTATCTTTCCTATCTCGCTGTATAAATATTCCACATTGTATCCGTAGCCCTGCTGCCCGAAGCCGCCGAAATAATTAAAATCCTGTCTGATCTGAGAAGCTGTTACGTTCATTTTCTGGCTCAGAGCGCCGGACGATATACGTTTTATATCCTGCTTCAAAAGCTCTCCCAGATAACGGTAATATCTCGGCAGACGCTTAATTACCACCGCAGGCACCTTTTTGTTTTCTTCCATTTGATTAACTCCTCGTATAAATATTTGTTAATATTATAACATACTTTTTGAGTATAGTAAAGTAGTTTGATAAATTTTATCAAAGTTTATTGTACACGTTTTTTGAATGAGCTGCAATTGCGGGACAATGAGGGCATCGAAAACAACCATTAAAATTAATGAAAATCGCAGGGGGTGGTGTCCTCGCTAACCCGTATCGGGGATTTATTAACACTTTGTTTACTCATTCAAAAACCGTATTTATGGCAGAGAATGATTGACAAACGGTGTATTCGGTGGTAAAATCAAAGCAGATAGGCTATAAACCAAGGAATTTTGAAGGAGATGAAAATATTATGATGTATCCGTTTATGACAATTGACGGCGATACCGAAATCACACATTCGCATATTCTGCCCGACGGCAGAGTAAAGGTATATATCGAAACCCCCGACGAAAAGGACGGCTTTCACAATGCGGCTTGCTATCTCCCCGATTATACCTGGCAGGATATTTACGGCTATAACGATGAGGAAATATCAAGATTTGCCGAGATTATACAGTCAACCGCACATCTTATCATGGAATTTGCAGGCGAGGGAGGCTTTGACAATGCCTCAGGTTTTTAAAATAGGCTCATACATTTCGGTGATATAAAATACTTTTTATAAACTGCTCCGACAGACAAAAAAAGGTGCGGCAAAACTGTGTTTGCCGCACCGCTCGTTTGTGCATTATTCTTCTACTTCTATTGTCTTTTCAACCTCAACCTCAGGGTCTGTCGAATATACCAGCGCCTCTTCGGGAGCGTCGTCCTCTGCGGGTGCTTCCTCAGCGGGAGCCTCCTCCTCAGCCGGTGCGATAAGCTCTCTTATGCTAAGGCTTATCTTCTTTTCGTCCCAGTTGACCTCAGTAACCTTTGCCTCAACCTCTTCGCCGATTGTCAGCACGTCCTCAGGCTTGCCTATTCTTCTGTCCGCAATCTGCGAAATGTGAATAAGTCCGTCAACATTGGGCATAATCTCGGCAAATGCGCCGAACGGCATCATTCTTACAACCTTACACTTAACAACATCGCCCTTGTTAATCTTGCTCTGTGCGATTACCCAGGGATTGTCCTCAATCTTCTTAAATCCTAAAGAAATCTTCTTTGTTTCGGGATTTAAGTCCTTGATGTAAACGTCCAGTACATCGCCTTCCTTAACCACCTCCGACGGGTGCTTAATCTTGTTCCACGAAAGCTCGCTGATGTGAACCAGTCCGTCAACTCCGCCGAGATCCACGAATGCACCGAAGCTTGTGAGCGACTTAACGGCGCCGCTGTACTTCTTGCCTACCTCGGCCGCTGCCCAGAACGCCTCCTCGGCTGCCTTCTTCTTCTCCTCAAGAATAACTCTTACGGAACCGATAACACGCTTTCTTCTTTCGTCAATCTCAATAATCCTGTACTGAACCGTTGTACCTACCAAGCTCTGAAGGTCCTGTACGAATCTTTCCGATGCCTGACGTGCCGGAATGAACACCTGCGAGCCGTCGGTCAGTGCAATTACTCCGCCCTTGACCGCCTTAATGATTTTTCCTTCGAGAATCTCTCCCGATTCGTAAGCCGCTTTGATTTTGTTCCAGCTTTCCATAGCTACCAATTTCTTTCTTGATAAAACTACTTTTCCCTCACCGTCATTTACGCCTACAACGTAAACCTTGATCGTATCGCCTTCTTTTACAACATCAGACGGCTTAAGTGACGGATCATCACTCAACTGATCGGCAGCTAACTGTCCGTTGTACTTGAACCCTCCGAGGTCGACGATAACCTCGTTGTTACGAACCTCTACAACCGTTCCGTCGATAATGTCTCCGTTGCTGAGAGCCTTGCTTTCATACTGTTCAAACAGTTCTGCAAAGGTCTCCTCATTTTTTAGATTTTCACTCATAGCCTTTACTACCTCCTCGATAATACTTACGGGTGTGGAGGCGCCCGCAGTAATACCTATTTTTTTATATGTGTTTTTTTGAGGAACCTCCTCACTGGTTTCGAGCTGATAGGTGTTTTCGCAGTACTGCTTCGCTATCTCGAACAGCTTTCTTGTGTTGGAGCTTTGCCTTCCTCCCACCACAAGCATCATGTCCGAAGCCTTCGCCAAGCTCACCGCTTCCTCCTGCCTATCTCTCGTTGCACTACATATTGTATCAAATATTAGGGTACTTTTGCAAGTTTTTTTTAAAATTTGTACTATTTGCACAAAAATTTCTTTTTTAATTGTAGTTTGTGCAACAATACAGAGGTCTTTTTTTGACAAATTTTCGTCAATTTGCTTATTTGGGTCATTTATTATGACCGCAGAGCCGTCACACCAGCCGTTTATTCCTATCACCTCAGGATGATTTTTGTCGCCTACAATTACTATCTGATACCCCTCTTTATGGTGTTTATTTACAATTCTGTGTATCTTTGACACGAACGGACAGGTAAGGTCAACGTACTCTCTCCCCTCAAGCTCCTTATACACGCTCTCAGGGACGCCGTGCGCCCGTATAATCACCTTGCAGTCCTGTGGTATATCACTTACCCTGTCGTATGCCTTGACGCCTCTGGACTCCAAATCCGCAATCACCTGAGGATTATGTATTATCGGTCCGAGAGTTGCGATTTTGCCGGCAGCAGCCTCCTTGTACACGTTGTCAACGGCACGCTTCACGCCGTAGCAAAATCCCGCCGTTTTTGCCACAGTTATCATACCATGCTCCTTTCAACATCATCGTTCTCAAGTATTTTGTCAAGCAGTCCCTCCGAAAGCTCCTTTAATGTTTCGCCGCTCATCTTTTCGCCGTAATATTCGGTAAACTCAATCGGGCTGCCGAAGGTCAGATGCAGCCTGCCCATAAACCTGTATTCGCCCGATATGCACAGCGTAACAACCGGCACCTGCATTTTGTGAGCGATCATAACAGCTCCCGTTCCCGCCTTGCCTCTCTGCCCGTTTTTCATTCTGTGTCCCTGCGGGAACATAAGCAAAGCACGTCCGTCCTTAAGTATCGAAAATGCGCCCTTGATTGCGCCTATGTCGCCCTTGCCGCGGCTTATCGGGAATGCTCCCAAGCGTCTTATAAGCCCGCCGAATAAGGGATTTTTAAACAGCTCCTCCTTTGCCATAAAGGTCAGCTTTCTCGGACAGTAAACAGCCGCAATTGCCGGATCGAAATTACTTTTGTGATTTACGGCAAGTATAAAAGGTCCGCTTTCGGGAACGTTTTCACGTCCCGTCACCTTGACACGGAACCCAAGCGTAAAAATCACGCTTACGATCCCCTTTGCTATTTCATACAGCATATGTTTTCTCCTCTATTTTCATCCTGTTAAAGTACGTTTTTTATCATTTCCTTTACACACTCGACCGCCTCATCAAAGCTTTTGTCGCTTGTGTCGATAAGCACTGCATCCTCCGCCTGCTTAAGCGGTGATATTTTGCGTTCGCTGTCATTTTTATCTCTTGCGATTATATCAAGCCTTACGGTGTCGAGAGTCGTGTCCATACCCTTTTCCATAAGCTCCTTGTAACGGCGCTTTGCACGTGACGCAACGGAGGCGGTAAGGAAAATCTTAACGTCCGCATTCGGCAGAACCGTTGAGCATATGTCCCTGCCGTCCATTATGACGTTGCTGCGCTCCGCCATATCACGCTGAAGCTTGACAAGCCGCATACGCACCTCCGGAATTTTGGCAACCGCCGACGCAGCCTTTGAAACCTCGTTTGTACGTATTTCGTCCGAAACGTCCTCGCCGTTTAAGAACACTCTCTGTCCTCTGCGGTCATAGCTTATTCTGATGCTCATTTCATCAATCACCTTTACAAGCCCCGCCGTATTGTGAACAAGGTCAATGCCTCGGCTTAACGCAAACAGTGCCGCCGCACGGTACATTGCACCGGTATCGATATATGTGAAGCCCAACTCCCTCGCAACCGCTTTTGACACCGTACTTTTTCCCGCTCCGGCAGGTCCGTCTATCGCAACGGAAATATAATTGTCCTCAAGAAGATCCGGTCTTAAAATCCTCGCTCCTCTCAGGTATATGTGGTGCAGGCTTTCGTTGTCACGGTCGGTATTGACGTGCATTATAAGACGTATGCACATCTTTAAAGCACCCTCAACGTCCGGCTGAACAAGGTCAAGCAGCGGAATATCCGTTATTCCGAGCTGACGCACACCCGCCGCCGGGAATGCCTTTGTTAAGTCGGGCGTAAGCGTGAAGATTATGGATATAATATCCTTCACATCTATGTCGTTTCTGTTGATCGCCTCCTGGACTACCTCCTTTGCGGCATCGAGTATGTCCTCTTTTGTGTTGTGATCTACAGTAATTGCTCCCCTTATCGCTCTTACCATTTTGTATAAGCTCCTTTCACCTGAAGTTTGGTTATATGGCTCTGTGTCCCAGGCCTATTGCTATATCGTTCAAATTAAGCAGTCCTATGGCAAAGAATACGCAGACGCTGATGTGATCTTCGTTTCTTGCTATACCTATTTTACCGCCGAGATTGAGTCCCACGCACTTGTTGATTATCTGCTGCAATGCCTCGTGCGCCGCTCCGGCAACCGCTCCCTCCTCGGCATGACTGTCGCTTATCAGCCCCTCACGCTTAGACGCAACAACCGCCCTTTCGAGAACCTTTTTGACGGCACTGTTAAAATCGCTGCCGAAATCAATCGCCACCGCCTTTATGCCCATCGACATATATTTTTCCTTAAGCGCAGCCTCCTCCGCTCTGTCCTCCGACAAAGCCATGTTCACTGCCGCCTTGCATACGTATCTGCTGCCGCTTTCCATATTAATTTCCATAGCCTTTCTGCCCACAAATAGTTATTAAAAATCTTAACTGTTCTTGTCTGTGGGCTGACAAGGCGTTAAGTGGAAATTATGCCCATGTGCGTTCGCCGCAGGCGAAAATCGCACGGGCAATTAAATCCAATTAACGTGATTTTTCACGTTAATCCTCCGTTTCCGATGCATTCATTCCCGCCAGATACCCTGTCGAAAATGCCGCCTGCAAATTAAATCCGCCCGTATATCCGTCCACGTCTATGACCTCCCCGGCAAAATACAAGCCCTTTACCTTTTTAGATTCCATTGTCGACGGATTTATATCCTTTACGCTTACACCACCTGAGGTCACTATCGCCTCGTCAAGCGGACGGAATGACTTGAACGTAAGCGTAAGCCGCTTCATCGCCTCTCCGAGCGCATGGCGCTCCGCACGTGTTATATCGCATACGGGCTTGTGAGCGTCTATGCCCGAATGCTCTATGATTATCGGAATAAGCGCCTTTGGCAGCAGCTTGTCAAGACTGTTGGCAAGATGCTTTTTCCCGCTTTCTTCAAAATCTCTCAAAATCCTTGCGTCAAGCTTTTCCGCCGTCAGCGCAGGCTTTAAATCTATCTCTATCCTGTATTTTTCTTTCTTTTTCAAATGCGCCGACATCGACAGCACAACAGGCCCGGAAATTCCGAAATGAGTAAACAACAGCTCCCCGAAATCCTCGTACACCTTTTTGTTTTTTTCGCTGTAAACACTTACCGCCGCATTTTTGAGCGACAATCCCATAACGTCCGCCGTCCAGTGCTCCTCCGTCACTATCGGCACAAGCGACGGCTTAAGCTCCGTTATCCTATGCCCCGTTTCCTCTGCGAATCTGTATCCGTCACCGGTGGAGCCTGTACCCTTGTAGGACGCTCCGCCTGTGCATATTATAACTCTGTCGCCGCTTATTTCACCCTTTGAGGTGCGTACTCCGCAAACTGCGCCGTCCTTGACGAGAATCTCACGCACCGCCGAATGTATAAGCTTCACGTTGCTTTTTAAAGCATATTTTTTAAGTGCCGAAACAACGTCCGCAGCCCTGTCGGACACAGGAAACACACGTCCGCCCCGTTCCACCTTCGTCTTTACCCCCATGCTTTCCACAAGCTTTATAATATCATCGTTTGTGAAGGTGTAAAGAGCACTGTACAGAAACCTGCCGTTAGTCGGATACATCGCAATCATGTCCTCGGTATCCGCAGAATTGGTTATGTTGCAGCGTCCCTTGCCGGTTATCAGCAGCTTTTTTCCGACAATATCATTTTTTTCCGCAAGTATCACCTTGTCGGCAGTCTTAGCCGCCGTCCCCGCAGCTATCAGACCTGCCGCTCCCGCTCCTATTACAATTACCGTCAAGCCTCAAATCACCGTCCCTTTGATTTTTATTATTTTTCAAAACCGCAATAAGCAATTGCAAACTATTTTCAGTTGAGCTTTTGAAAGCTTCAGTGGAATTTAAGATGTTTCCGATTAGGTTTCGGCGAGTTCCGAACGCTGTGAGGATGTCTGAGCCGAAGCTTAATCGGAAATATCTCAAATTCCGAGCGTCAAATTACAGTCTGCAAGAAATTTTCGCAGATTGCTGCTTGAAAGAGCGCCGACGTATGCTGATACTTCAAGCTCTTGAAAGCGGCAAGATGCGGAAATTTATTCAGACTTAACACGCCAGAGGCTTACATTTCTGTATACTCCTCCGCTGCCGGGGCAGCTTACGTCCTTGAGTGCCGCACTGTTCATCACGCACGCACGCTTGTATGCAATCGGCACAAACGGCATCTCGCTGCGGAACAGCTCGCCGAGCTGCGGATACAGCGTCTTAAGCTCCTCCACGTTCGAGGTCATTCCCATCTGCGCCGCAAGCGTATCCATATCCACATTTGAGTATCGGAAAATATTTCCCCCGCAGACAAGTCCCGATAAATCCTGTGTAGCCGGGATTTCGTATTCTCCGACAAAAATATCGTACATTCCCGATGCTATGCGTGCCGAGTATTGGTCATACGGTAGCGTTTCGGTCTGTACCGCAATGCCGTATCGGTGAAACGTTTCCGCAAGCTTATCGGCGATCGCCCTTTTCTCCTCGTTTTCATCGGTAATCAAGGTAAGCTTCAGCTGCTGCTGACCGTTGGGGGAATTTCTCACATATCCTCCGTTGACAGCCGGAGTCCAGCCGTCCGCTTCGAGGCAGCTCTCCGCCTCGTCGCCCCTTATGCCTCTTGCACAGGCGGATTCTCCGTAAAGCCAAAGTGACGGATTTATCGGAACATCAACGCCGGTGTATCTCGAATACAGTATCGAATCAACTATATACTCTCTGTCGGTAAGCTCGGATAATGCCCTTCTCGTTGACGCTCCCGAAAGCTCCGGCTTTGAGCAGTTTATCCCCAAAAGCATAAGCCTGTCCGTTACGTATTCATTCAAAACCACACTGCCCTTGGGAGTGTATTTCTTTAAATCAAGCACCTTGTCGGTGGATACGTCAAACGCTCCGGCACTGCACATATAAATATAATGCTCCTCGTCCGGTGCTTCGTCTATATAAACACCGTCAAGCTTTGCACGCCCTCCGTAATAGTAGTCAAAGGCATTGAGCATATACCTGTCCGTTCCGACACGTCCCGAAAACGCAAACGCACCCGTACCGATCGGATTATATCCCGCATCGGTGGTCATCGGCGTATCATATTTGACTATCGGGAACGTGAACAGCGACGCAGCAAGCGGCACAGGGTGGTTAAAGCTTACGGTAAGCTGATAATCTCCCGTTACGGTCTGATCCACTGCGTCCTTCATAAGCTCCGTATACGAGGTTTTCCCCTCACGCACCATACGCACGCTATATGCCGCATCGTATGCCGTCATGGTGTCGCCGTCATGCCAGCGAACGTCATCTCTCAGGTTAATGGTAATTGTCCTTCCGTCCGGACTCATTGCGTAATCTCTCGCCAAAGCCGGTTCCGGCTGCACTTGCTCGTTCAGCTCAAACAGCGGCTCGTATACAAACTCCATCGCCTCACGTACCGTCTGCGACTGCGTTGTGAGAGGATTGAACGTATCAAAATCAAAAATCCCGACCGTCACGGTATTCGCTCCCGCCGGATTGTCCTCAGGCTCGGCAGGCTGTGCCGCTCCGTCCTCTCCTTTATCCGAAAACATACCCCGCAGTCTGTCCGCAGGCGCACACGACGATACCGAAAACGCAAGCACAAGTATCGAAATCAGCAAAAATATTGATTTTTTCATATCAATGTGACCCCTTTCAAAAGCTAAATCATGCGCCGCCTATACAAGCATCATGAATGCGCCCATATTCCCTCTTCTGCCGTTCGTTTTCCTGTGCGAAAACAGGAAATCACTGTTGCAGCAGGTGCATATGCCGCTGTTGTCAACGGCGGTGACACCCTCCTCCGCAAGCTGAATACATATCGCTCTCTGCATATCAACATGATACCTTTCGCCGTGACGTTTTGCCGTTTCCTCTCCGAATTCATCAATAAATATCTCCGCAACATCGTCACCCACCTCAAAGCAGCAACTTTGAATCGACGGTCCTATCGCGGCAATAATATCCTCGGCACACGAGCCGTAATCGTCTTTCATTTTACGCACTGTTTTCTGCCCTATGCGCTTCACCGTCCCTCTCCAACTGGAGTGCGCAAGCGCAATTACCCCCTGCCGCTTATCGAGAAAAAACAACGGCACACAATCGGCAAAAAGCGTAACGAGCGGAATATTTTTTCTGTCCGTTATCAGTGCGTCCGCCGACGAAAACTCATTCTCTCTCACCACTCCGTTGCCGCAGTGACTTTCGTTTATCGTTATTATCCTATCCTCATGCACCTGCTTTGACAGCACAAGCCGCTCATAGCTCATACCCAGTCCCTCTGCGGCACGTCTGAAATTCTCAAGCACGTTTTCACGGCTGTCGTCACAGTTAAAGCGCAGGTTCATGCTTTCATAACAGCCTCCGCTGACGCCGCCGCGCCTTGTCGTAAAACCATGCCTTACAAGTCCCGTTTCCTCAAAGGACGGGATAGTGTAATATTCAAAATCACCTTTTTTGTTGAGCTTAAACATCTTTGAAATATCTCCATATATTTTGTGCTGCGGTCTTTCCCACGACGCTCTCAAGCTCCGCAAGTCCCGCTTCTTTTATTTTATCAATACTTCCGAATTTAGTCAATAGGGCTTTTCGTCTTTTTTCACCGATTCCCGGAATTTTATCAAGCTCCGAGCCTATTTGACCCCTCAGCTTGCGGTGATACGTTATCGCAGCGTCATGCACCTCGTCCTGAATGTGCGTAATAAGCTTAAAGACCGAGCTTACCGGGCTTAGCTCCGTTTCCCCGTCTATTCCTATAAGTCCCCTTGTGCGGTGCTTGTCGTTCTTTACCATTCCGAATACGGGAATATCGCTGTCCATCATTTCCATAAGCTCCGTTATCACTCCGAGATGCCCTTTTCCGCCGTCAAGCAGAATCAAATCCGGCAGCGGCAGAAACTTCGCCGCAGCACGGTTCATCTTACCCTCGCTTATGTCACGCTCCTCCTCAAGCGCATGACGGAAACGGCGGTATATCACCTCACGCATCGCTGCATAATCGTCCGCTCCCTCAAAGGATTTTATCTTAAATATCCTGTACTTCCTCTTTGCCGGTCTGCCGTTTTCAAAAACCGCCATCGCTCCGACATTGTCCTCGCCCTGCGTATTTGAAATATCGTATGCCTCTATTCTGTACGGCAGCTTTTCAAGTCCAAGCCTTGTCTGCATATCCTCAAGCAGCGAATTTTTTTCCTTTTCCTTGAGCTGCTTTATTTTGTAATTCCCCAGTGCCACGTCCGCATTCATTCTTACCATGCGCACAAGCTTAAGCTTATCTCCTATTTTCGGTGTGGAGATAACCACCTTTTTCCCTCGTTTTTCACGCAGCCATTCCGTTATCAGCTCTGCGTCCTCAATCTCATGCTCTGTCAGTATTTCCTCCGGAATGTACGAGCTGTCACGGTAAAACTGCTTTACAAAATCAGTCATTATCTCGCTGTCGGACGACTGCGAAACGTTGTCAAGCTTATAATTTTCCCTGCCTATGACCTTTCCGCCTCGTACAAAGAACATCTCGCAGAACGCCATATCTCCCTCACGCGCAAACGCCGCCACGTCCTTGTCGGTCTGCTTGTCGGTGTTGATTATCTTCTGCTTTTCCTCAAGCTCCGCAATGGAACGGATTTTGTCCCTCAAAATCGCCGCCTTCTCGAATTTCAGCTCCGCAGACGCTTTCTTCATCTCCTCCGTAAGCTCCGCCGTCAGCTCCCTGTGGTTGCCCTCCAGAAACTTGCATATTTCCTCAAAAACACGCCTGTACTCCTCTTTTGCGACATTCCCCGTACACGGCGCAAAGCATTTGTTAATGTGCTGATTCAGGCATGGTCTGCCCTTGCCTATATCCTCCGGGAATCTGCGTGTGCAGGTCGGCGGCTTGAACAGCTTCTGCACTATATCGAGTGTGTTCCTTATCGTTCCCTTGCCCATGTACGGGCCGTAATACTTCGCTCCGTCCTTCAAAAGCCGCCTCGTTTGCATGATTTTCGGATATTCCTCGTTCATTGTCACCTTGATATACGGATAATGCTTGTCGTCCTTGAGCAAAATATTGTATTTGGGACGGTATTTTTTTATGAGATTGCATTCAAGAGCAAGCGCCTCACGCTCCGAATCCGTCACGATATACTCAAAATATTCGATATGCCCCACCATCGCAATGACCTTCGGCGTGTGGTTTGAATTTTTCTGAAAATACTGGCGCACACGATTTTTCAGCACCTTTGCTTTTCCGACGTAAATCACCTTGCCGTCCTTGTCGTGCATGATATAAACTCCCGGATTTGACGGGAGATTTTTCAGCTCCTGTTCAATATCGAATTTCATCGGCGCGCCTCCTCACTTTTATGAAAACAAAATAACTCTACAGAACCTTTGCCTGTAGAGTTATAATAAACCGTAATTATTTTATTATTCCGAGAAATTGGACTTTATCAGCTCAACAAGCGTCTTAACTGCCTCTTCCTCGTCACTGCCGTCGGCGATGATTGAAATTTCGGCACCCTTAACTATTCCCAATGACAGAACTCCGAGCAAGCTCTTTGCGTTTACTCTTCTGTCGTCCTTCTCGACCCAAATACTTGACTTAAATTCATTAGCACGCTGAATAAAGAAGGTAGCGGGTCTCGCATGAAGCCCCACCGAATTTTGTACCGTTACATTATTTGAAACCATGAATAGTGCCCCCTTGCATTTATTAAAACATCACACATTTTCCGCATATTGTATATACTTACGCTTTAAAGTTAATTACGTATATAAGAATACCAAAAAAATCGCAAAACGTCAATATATTTTGAATAAAACGTTAATTTTTAGTCAACTTTAACCTATATTTTTAACATTTCATTAATATTTTCGTTTTTTTTAACAAAGCTTTTCGGGGCTTATTCTTCCGTCTTTTCCTCCTCCGAATCAGTCTCGGACTGCGGCTGCTTTTCGACTATGGCGGGCTTTTCCTCCGCTGTAAGTATCTCCCTTACCTGTCTTTCTATGTCCTTTGTGAATTCCTCATTTTCGATCATATATTTGCGCACATTGTCACGTCCCTGACCTATCTTGCTGCCGTTATAGCTGAACCACGCACCGGATTTTTTGATTATGCCATGCTCAACGGCAACATCAAGGATATTGCCCTCCTTGGATATTCCTCTGCCGTACAGTATATCAAATTCCGCCTCCTTAAACGGGGGCGCAACCTTATTTTTTACCACCTTGACCTTCGTATGATTTCCGACGATCTCCGTACCGTTTTTGATAGCCTCCTGTTTTCTTACGTCAAGACGCACCGACGCAAAGAACTTGAGCGCACGTCCGCCCGGCGTTGTTTCGGGATTACCGTAAACCACACCCACCTTCTCACGAAGCTGGTTTATGAAAATGACAACCGTCCTTGAGCGTGCGATAATTGCCGTCAGCTTTCTCAATGCCTGCGACATAAGCCTTGCAAGCAGACCTACGTGAGCATCGCCCATTTCGCCCTCTATCTCCGCTTTCGGCACAAGCGCCGCAACAGAGTCAATTACAATTACATCAAGCGCACCGCTCCGCACAAGTGCCTCCGCTATATCGAGAGCCTGCTCACCCGTGTCCGGCTGAGCCACGATAAGATTGTCTATATCCACGCCTATCTTCTGCGCATAAACCGGATCAAGAGCGTGCTCCGCATCGATAAACGCAGCCTCGCCGCCCATCTTCTGCGCCTCTGCAACAACGTGCAGCGCAACCGTCGTCTTACCCGAGCTTTCCGGTCCGTATATCTCTATAACTCGTCCTCTCGGCAGTCCTCCGACTCCGAGAGCCATATCAAGCGTAAGAGAACCCGTCGGTATCGAATCGACACTCGACACCTGAGTATCTCCAAGCTTCATTATGCTGCCTTCGCCGTATTCTTTTTCAATAAAAGCAAACACCGACTCCAGTGCCTTCTTTTTTTCCTCTGCTTCTTCCTTACGTTCAACCTTTGGCTTTGCAGCCTTTTCTGTTTTTGCCATATCGTTAATACCTTTCTTTTATTTTACGAACATTTGTTTTGTATTTATATATATTATAACCGCTGCCGGGCGATTTGTCAATAGTTTTTTTAACCTTCTTCTCCGATAAGCGTCGTATCCCGCTCAAACGGAGCGCCGAAGCTAATGTTTCCGAACTTATCGGCACGCTTGCCGTCCACCAAAAACTGCACCCTGCCTATGGTGTTAAGCTCCGTCAGCGAATTGACTATCGAATAAACCGCCGTAAGCTCCTTTTCCTTTGAGCCGCCGTTTTTGCTTATAAAATTCGAGCTCATATTAACAAAACAGATGTTATCCGTTATGTTCACCCCTATCAAAATCGTTTCCGGGTCGAGAGTATCGTAATGCTCCGGCAGCTCCGCTCCCTTTATAAGCTCGTTTATTATGTACTGCGCAAGCGGCTGCTGATCCGTCACCTTTATCGTGCGTGTTTCCGGTATAAGGTGCTTTTTCTCCTTATCGGCAAAATAAAGCACAACCTCGCGCGTCTCGCTTGTGTTTGTGTCGGTCGAGAGGTTGATGTCCTCGTTTGAAAGAAAGCCTATCGGCTTGCCCTCGGCTGTGGGAATATCGTTCTTTTCAACCGTGACCTTAACACGCTCCACACCCTCAAGTCCGCACAGCGTTTTTGCAACGGCATATGCACTCAAAACGTCCTTAGCCGTATCTCCGCTCATAAATCCCGAACTGAAATCCGCCACAACACTGCCCTCCTCCGCCTGCTCCACAGACAGCAGCTTTGTCCGCCTGTTAATCACAGGCTTGTTCCTTACCTCCTTGGGTCCGGATATAAGCTCGTCTATGACCGCCGTGCGGAGGTCGTATTCGTTATGATAATGTATCATACGCTTTTCGGCGACAAGCGTAGAACCGCTTTCATTCAGAAAATACAGCTCACATTCGCTCTTGATCATGCTCTGCCCCCGACTCACAAGCATAAACACCGCAAACACCAAAATCACCGCAGCGGCTGCGGCACCCGCCGCCGTAAGCTTTTTCTTCATCGCTTAATCATTCCTTTCCGCGGTACATCGGCAAGATTATTATAAATACACTGCCGCCGTCTGCACCGTCGGATATTTCTATGCGGCCGCCGTGCATGGCAACCGCCTCTTTAGAAATCGCAAGACCCAGTCCCGTGCCTCCGGTTTCTCTTGAGCGTGAGTCGTCAAGGCGGTAAAATCTCTCGAAAACTCGCTCTCGCTCCTCCTCCGGAATGCCCGCTCCCGTGTCCTCGACTCTTATCACGGCATAGCCGTCACGCTCCTGCAAATCAACGCTTACACGCCCGCCGTCGGGTGTATATTTTACGGCGTTCTCCGTGATATTATACACCGCCTCGTAAATTTTATCGTAGTCCATCACCACAGGGCCTATTTCCGCATCGGAATACAGCCTCTCAAGCCTTATCCCCTTTGCTGCGGCTACGCTTCTCAGCTTTCGGGTCACATTGTCCAAAAGCGCCTTTATGTCCGCTTCGCCGAGCTTGAGCGCCACATTTCCGCCGTCAAGCTTCGTAAGCACAAGCAAACGGTCTACTATCCTCGTAAGCCTGTCAACCTCCTCAGATACGTCCCCCAAAAACTCACGTATCGTTTCCGGGTCGGCGTCCGGCGTCTGCACAAGGCTGTCGCATATAAGCTTTACGCCCGCCATCGGAGTTTTCAGCTCGTGAGATGCGTCCGAAACAAATTTCCGGCGCTTTTCCTCTAGCAGGCTCAGCTCATCACACATATAATTGAGCGTTGCCGCCATCTGTGCCATTTCGTTCGTGCCCTTTACCTTAAGGCGGTAATTGAAATTACCCTTTGATATTTCACGTGCCGCATACGTAAATTCCGCAAGCGGACGTGTGATTATTAAGCTCAGTCCGAACGACAGCAGACCTATCAGTATTACGATCATTGCCGAAAACATCGTCAGACTTGTGCTGATTACACGTATCGTATCATCTATGCCGTTTACCGTCTTGGCAAGGTATACCCCGCCTATCACTGCGCCGTTTTTTTCAACCGGTACGGCAACGGTAAGCAGCTTCATTCCGTTTTCGCTGCGGATTGCCTCCGCCTGCTCTCCGTCAATGCCCTTTTTGATAACGTCCCTCATAAACGCCTTGCCCACCATGACCGATTCCTTGTTGGTATCGTAAAGCACGGTGTACGCCGTATTTGTGACAACGCCTC
Source organism: Clostridia bacterium (assembly GCA_034090805.1). GTDB lineage: Bacteria > Bacillota > Clostridia > UBA1381 > UBA1381 > Ornithomonoglobus_A. The sequence goes on along the minus strand of JAXDRV010000019.1, from coordinate 1,799 downwards.
TTATGCTTGTTCCGGCAAGACTGCGCTCCACCACGTCGCCGAACCGCAGCTCGGAAAGCTTTGCGTCCTCCGCCCACTGATCGGAGATCGTCATTGCGATTATATTCGCCTTTGCGAACATATCCACTTTTTCGTTATTGTACAGATTATCCGTAAGAAGTCCTATCACGTAAATGCACATCAGCACAAGCGTGACTATGATAACGGCAAGGTATGTTATTATAACGGTAAAACGCATAGAGCCGAAGATACCCCTTGCTCTTGCCGAAAGACCTCTCAATCGCTTCGGCACGTTATTCCTTTTTGTAATAGTAACCTACCCCCCATTTTGTTTTTATATATGCCGGCTCGGCGGGATTTTTCTCTATTTTCTCTCTAAGCCGCCTTATATGCACATCAACCGTACGCACATCGCCGGGATACTCTATTCCCCACGCTATGTCAAGGAGGTTTTCACGTGTGTATACCTTTCCGGGATTTTTCAGGAACAGCTCAAGCAAGTCAAACTCCTTGCTTGTAAGCTCAATCGTTTTTCCGTTTACGGTAACACGTCTGAAGTTGTAGTCAAGACGTATATCGCCCGAAACTATCAGCTTTTCCCTGTCGCCTTTGGGAGCGGGGTTTACACGCCTCAGGATAGCCTTTATCCTCGCCGTTACCTCACGGATATTGAACGGCTTTGTTATATAATCGTCCGCACCGTATTCAAGACCGAGGATTTTGTCGATGTCCTCGCTTTTTGCGGTGAGCATTATTATCGGAACATTGGAGAAGCTGCGGATTGTGCGGCATACGGTAAAGCCGTCCATTTTCGGCAGCATCAAATCAAGAAGAATAAGGTCTATGGAATCGTCGTGAGCAAGGCGTACCGCCTCCTCGCCGTCAAACGCCGTAACGACCTGATACCCCTCCTTTTCAAGATTGAATTTCGTTCCCTTTACAAGAAGCTTTTCGTCATCAACAACAAGTATTTTCATTCCGCAAATCCCCCTTATCGTACTGTACTTAAATTATATCACCCAAAGCCCGGTTTGTCAATTTGTAAAATTTTTTTATTGCAATCAAATAACGCAGATGCGCAAAGCAAAACATCCCGAAAACCTTTCCGTAATTCTCCGGATGAAAATTTATTCTTTTTGCATTTCATACAATATATCCATTCTCTCCTCAATTTTAGCCTGATTTTCAAGCGTGAGAGTGCGAAACTTTGAGATAAAGCGGTTCTCTTTTTTTGCTGCGGCTTCAAGGCTTTTATCGTATTGGACGGAAACAGGATTTTCTGTCAATCCGACAATGAAATCAGCGGATGTATTAAGAGCCTTAGCCATTTCCTTGATAACAGATGCGCGCGGCTCGCACTTACAGTGCATATACTGATACAGACTTTGTTTGGAAATGCCTATTTTATCCGCAAGCTCAACCTGTTTCATATCCATATTTTCCATAAGTAATTCCAATCTCTTTCCTATTTCTGTGTTCATAAATTCACAACCTTTCTATAATAAAATTATATCCATTTTTATTTATTAATTCAGAAAAGTAAAGAAATTTAGATAAATATATTGACAGTAAAGAAAACTTGTGGTATACTTGTATAGTAAAGAAAACTTTATAGGTGTTTTCAAATAAAAAACAGCAATAAAGTTTTTTTAACATGATTATATAATGACTGCTGAACAATTATGAAACGCAGCCGCATAGCGGCTTAAAAGCGTTTCATAATTGTTCAGGTGCAAGGATTTTTTCATAAATATGAAAAAATCCTTGCACCCCCAAATAAATATTTTGTTCTCAAAATA